>CAXUMV010000454.1:0-2983 GCA_964252065.1 uncultured Lichenihabitans sp. | reverse complement strand
CTTCACGCTTGACGGCGAGCAGGTCGGCGCCTCGGCGCGCCCCAACCTCTACCGGACCGTCGAGGGCGTCGGGGCCGAGCAGGACATGGCGGCCACCTGGGCCGACGCCGCGGCGACGCTGCGCGGCCTCGCCGAGACCGTGCCGCAGCTGGCCGAGCGCGTCGCCGTCATCGCGGTGACGGCCCAGGGCGACGGCACCTGGCTCGTCGATGCCGACGGCGAGCCCGCCGGCCCTGCGCTGATCTGGCTCGACGCCCGCGCCGCGGCCCTGACCGACGATGTTCGCGCGGCCCCCGCCGGGCGCCGGCATTTCGAGAGCACCGGCTCCGGCCTTGCGGCCTGCCAGATGGGGCCGCAGCTGATGTGGCTCGACCGGCACCGGCCGGACGTCATGGCCCGGGCCGCGACGGCCTTCCACCTCAAGGACTGGCTCGCCTTCAAGCTCACCGGGCGGCGGGTCACCGATCCCTCCGAAGGGGTCCACTCCTTCGGCGACTTCCGCACCATGGCCTATGCCCCCGCGCTGCTGGACGGCCTCGGCCTGTCCGGTCACCGCGGGCTGCTGCCGCCCATCGTCGACGGCCCCGCCCGGATCGCCCCCCTGAGCCGGGCCGCGGCGCGCGAGATCGGCTTCGGCGAGGGCCTGCCGGTGTGCCTCGCGCCCATCGACATCGTCGCGACCGCGCTCGGCGCCGGGCTCTACGATCCCGACCAGGAGGCGGGCTGCACCATCGTGGGCTCGACCGGCATGCACATGCGCTACGCGGCCTCGGCGGAGGCCGTGCGGCTCAACCCGGACAGCACCGGCTACACGCTCGCCTTCCCGGTGCCCGGCGCCTTCGCGCAGCTCCAGTCCAACATGGCCTCGACGCTGAACATCGACTGGCTGGTGGATGTGGCGCGCGGGGTGCTGAAGCAGCACGGGGTGGAGAAGTCCCGCGCCGACATCGTCGCGAACCTCGACGAGCACGTGCTGGCCGCCGAGCCGGGCGCCCTCCTGTACCACCCCTACATCTCGGAGGCGGGCGAGCGCGGCCCCTTCGTCGATGCCGCGGCACGGGCGCAGTTCCATGGCCTCTCGGTCCGCCACGGCTTCAACGACCTGATGCGGGCCGTCTACGAGGGCCTGGGCCTTGCGGCACGCGATTGCTACGCCGCCATGGGGCCGATGCCGCGGGAGGTGCGGGTCACGGGCGGGGCCGCGCGCTCGAAGGCGCTGCGCACCATCCTGGGCGCCGCGCTCGGTACGCGCATCCGCACCTCGACCCGGGAGGAGGCGGGCGCGGCCGGGGCCGCCATGGTGGCGGCCGTGGCGCTCGGCATCCATGCCGACATGGAGCGCTGCAACGAGCGCTGGGTGATGCCCACGCTGGCCGGGGCCATCGAGCCCGACCCGCACCTCGCGCGCCGCTACGACCGCCTGTTTCCGGCCTATGTGGCGGCGCGGCAGGCCTCGGCGCCGGTGTGGCGCGCCATGCGGGGCGAGGCGTCCGCGGCCGGCCTAGGGCTGAATCAGAACCAAGAGAGCGGGCGATGACGGATTATGGGACGGTCGACCTCGCGGTGATCGGGGGCGGCGTGAACGGCGCCGGCATCGCGCGCGACGCCTCGGGCCGCGGCCTCAAGGTGCTGCTCTGCGAGAAGGGCGACCTCGCCGAGGGGACGAGCTCGCGCTCGGGCAAGCTCGTGCACGGCGGGCTGCGCTATCTCGAATACTACGAGTTCCGCCTGGTGCGCGAGGCGCTGATCGAGCGCGAGGTTCTGCTGCGCTCGGCCCCCCACATCATCTGGCCCATGCGCTTCGTGCTGCCCCACTCGCCCGACCAGCGCCCGGCCTGGATGGTCCGCACGGGGCTGTTCCTCTACGACCACCTCGGCGGCCGCAAGATGCTGCCCGGCTCGCGCAAGCTCGACCTGCGCCGCGCCCCCGAGGGCCGCGCCATCAAGCCCGAGTACACCACCGCCTTCGAGTACTCCGACTGCTGGGTCGACGATGCGCGGCTGGTGGTGCTGAACGCGCTCGACGCCAAGGAGCGCGGCGCCGTCGTGCTGACCCGCACGGCCGCGACCTCCGCCCGGCGCGGCGAGGCCGGCGTCTGGACCGTGACCATGAAGGGCGAGGACGGCACCGCGAGCACCGTGAAAGCGCGTGCGCTGGTCAACTCGGCCGGCCCCTGGGTCGAGGACGTGGTCGGGCGGGTCGCGGGACGCAACAGTTCCTACCGGGTGCGGCTGGTCAAGGGCAGCCACATCGTGGTGCCTAAATTCTGGGACGGGCCGCAGGCCTACCTGTTCCAGAACGACGACAAGCGCGTGATCTTCGTCAATCCCTACGAGGGCAACCTCTGCCTCATCGGCACGACCGACATCCCGTATGCGGGCAAGCCCGAGGAGGCGGCGATCGACCAGGCGGAGATCGACTATCTCCTGCGGGTGGTCAACCGCTACGCCGCGAAGCCCCTGACGCCGGACGACATCGTCTATTCCTTCTCGGGCGTGCGGCCGCTCTACGACAACGACGCCGAGGCCAACGCCTCCGCGGTCACGCGCGACTACGTGTTCGAGGTCGACGACCCCGAGGGGCAGCCCCCGCTGCTCAGCGTGTTCGGGGGCAAGATCACGACCTTCCGCAAGCTGGCCGAGCACGCGCTCGACAAGCTGGCCAAGACCTTCCCGGCCATGGGCAAGGCCTGGACCGCGACCGCCACGCTGCCGGGCGGCGACCTGCCGAACGCGGATTTTGGCGCTTTCCTGGCGGCGCTGCGGCGCGAATACCTCTGGTTGCCGGCCGAACTCGCCGAGCACTATGCCCACCTCTACGGCACCCGGGCCCGGCAGTTGCTGGGCGACGCGACGAGCCTGGACGCGCTGGGCCACCACCACGGCAGCCTGCTCTACGAGCGGGAGGTGGACTTCCTGCGCGACACCGAATGGGCCGTGACGCCGGCCGACGTGCTGACCCGCCGGACCAAGCACGGCCTGC
>CAXUMV010000453.1:304-2998 GCA_964252065.1 uncultured Lichenihabitans sp. | reverse complement strand
TGCGTTATTTCCGCACGGCTGACCGACGGTCTTCTTGACATGGTTGCGCTGAAACAGATTCTCCGCGTAGGCGGTACCGTATAGCCAATCCACCGTCACGGCGCGATTCGTGGCGAAGTGAACTGCCTGGGTGTCAACGGCGTGCTTCCACGGGAGGGTGGACTCATGCCAGCACCGAGGAATTCCCCGGAGGAGTTCCGGGGGCGGGCAAAGCGAATGGTCGCCGGGCCCGGGAGCAGGACCCGTCGTTGTCAAGGGGCGGTGTGCCGGATTGCCCGCGGGTGGGGGTGCAGCCGAACACGTTGCGGACCTGGTGCCGTCAGGCCGAGGTGGAAGCGTGTGAGCGTCCCGGTCACGAGCGTGGAGGCGGTGAAGATCCGGGAGGTCGAGCGTGAGGTCAGGGAGTTGCGGCGGGCGAATGAGAGCCTGTTGGCGGCGTCGAGTTCCTCGCTCGGGAGTTGGACCCGAGACATCCTTTGTAGTGGCGTTCATCGCCGCCCACGCCAGGTGCGCGTTGACCCCCCTGACGTGAACCACGCTCAGATCCCGGCGGTGCAAGCGGCCCGTCCCGCCAGCGCAGACGCCGGGACTAACTAACCCGGACGTCGACAGGCGATTCGAATCATCAAACGCGGCCATGAACGTGTGGCAAGCTCTCAGCTACCGGGTGCCCCCCTCCTGCTGGCAATTGTCCCTTTGTACTTAAATCTCCACCAACCGGAGGGTGATTCGGCGCCGACGCACCCATCCCCCAAATTTATGTCGGATTCAAGCCTTTAGCGAGACTTCTGAGCCCGGGTCCGGCACCCGGTGGAATCGGAGACTTCATGGAAAAGCCCTACGCTCCCCATTCCGAAGCTGCCCAGGTACTGTCGATCGTGATTCCCGCGCACAATGAGGCTTCGGTGATCGACCGTTGCCTCAACGCATTTCTCGCCGCTGGCGTCCTGCCCGCTTTTGACGTTGTCGTCGCGGCAAACGGATGCTCGGATGCCACTGCAGAACGCGCAGGTGCATTCCCCGGAGTCCGCGTTCTCGATTTGCCCGGAGCAGGCAAAGCGGCCGCACTCAACGCCGCCGACGGGGTTGCCCGAGGCTTCCCCCGTGTGTATCTCGACGCCGACATCGTGGTTACGGCCAGTTGCCTCGAGGCGCTGGGCCGGGCGTTACGGAACGACCGGCCGCTTGTGGCGGCGCCGACTGCCCGCTTTATCGTAGCGGGGCGCCCATGGGCCGTCCGCGCCTTCTATCGCGTCTACACCCAGCTCCCCTATGTCTCGGTCGGGTTGATCGGCTCCGGGATTTACGCGTTGTCGGCGGCCGGGCGGGCGCGCTTCGACCGCTTCCCGCCGGCGACGGCTGATGACCTGTTCGTGCAGCGCCTGTTCGCTCCCGGCGAGCGCGTCGTCCTCGCCGAGCACACCTTCGACATTCAGACGCCGCGCACCCTGCGCGGCCTAATCGCCGTCCGGACTCGCACGGCATTCGGCAATGCAGAACTAGCCGCATCCGACGCCACCGCCGAGCTTGACGTAGACCGCTCGGGCAGCACCGGATCTACCGTTCATGCCCTTGGACGGTTATTACTCCGCGAGCCGCGATTGCTTCCTTCCGCCGTCGTCTACCTCGTCATCACGCTGATCGCCCGCCTGCGGGCGTCGCGGCGTAGTCAGGCCAGCTGGGACCGCGACTCCTCCACGCGCTAGGGCCGAAGGACACACTTCCGTTCACCCGCCCGGCTCAACGATTAGGCGCAGAGTTGTGAAATCTATCTCTCGGCGTCCAACAAGCTGGACTTAATCCCTAATTGCAGTGAGTGTGTCAATATGACCCGGACCTCCCGCGTGAGTCCTAACCAGGAGTCTGACCAGCACCGCTCGGCTGACACGGCTGACGTGAAAGTGCTCATCGAGGGTGTCGCGTTCGACGCTCTGGATGAGGCTTCGGTGGTTTCCCGGGTGATGCAGGCGCTCTCTCGCGGCGAGGGGGGCTGCCTCGTTACGCCTAACGTAGACATACTGCGCAAGTTGCAAAACCCTGAACACGCCGGAATAGCCCGGGACGCAGACCTCGTCGTCGCCGACGGCATGCCCGTCGTGTGGGCGAGCCGCCTCCAGCGACAGCCCTTACCGGGGCGCGTGGCTGGATCGGACCTCGTCTGGTCACTCACCCGGGCGGCGGCGGAAGTGCAACGCTCGGTTTTTTTGCTGGGCGGCGACGACGGCGTGGCCCAGCGGGCTGCCGAACGCCTGAGGAGCGAGGTAACTGACTCCTGCGTGGCCGGCTGGCACTTCCCGCCCTACGGTTTCGAGAGCGAGCCGGCTGAGCAGGCGGCGATCGTTGCGGCTCTGAAGTCGGCAGCCCCCGACATCGTCTATGTCGGGCTCGGCTTCCCCCGTCAGGAGATCCTGATGATTCAGCTTGCTCAACGGTTTCCGAAAGTCTGGTTCGTCGGCTGCGGCGCAAGCATCACCATGATGGCCGGCGAAGTAAGCCGCGCGCCTGCTGCGGCACAAAACCTCGGACTTGAGTGGGCGCATCGCCTGGCCAAAGAACCCCGCCGGCTCGGTCGCCGTTACCTCGTCGATGACGCACCCTATGCCGCCGCGATGCTCGGTCGGGCGATCCGCCAGCGGAGGCGCAGGCCACGGACACGCCAGATCGCCTGATGGGGCGGGCCGAGCCAATGCCGCC
>CAXUMV010000453.1:0-294 GCA_964252065.1 uncultured Lichenihabitans sp. | reverse complement strand
CTCGCGTTTGAGGAAGGTCGGCTTGATGAGGTAGCCGCCATTCGCGAGCCCGGCCCGGCCCACCACGCGGCCTAATTCCCCGATGGTTTCTGCCGCGCCTACAGTCGCGGGCAGCCTGACAGGCTTGACCTCGCCGTCGTCAGCGCCGCACCTCTGCTGCGCTTGGACCCATAACCAAAGACCCCGCAGGCACGTCATGTGTCACTACCGAATGCGCACCGATCCGCGCGCGATCGCCTATCTTCAGTGACTTACCCGTCGGCGCCAGGATAATAGAACCAGTGCCGATCATTA
>CAXUMV010000452.1:0-2999 GCA_964252065.1 uncultured Lichenihabitans sp. | reverse complement strand
GGGCGGTCGCGGCCGGGATGTCGACGTTGTCGACCCCGATGCCGGCCCGGCCCACCACCTTGAGCCGGGTCGCCTGCTCGAGCAGCTTGGCCGTGACCTTGGTGGCCGAGCGGATCGCGAGGCCGTCGTAGTCCGCGATGATCGTGGCGAGCTCGTCCTTGTCGAGGCCGGGCCTGACGTCGACCTCGATCCCGCGGTCCTTGAAGATAGCGACGGCGGCGAGCGACAGGGCGTCGGAGATGAGAACGCGGGGAGCCATGGGGGTGTCCTGCGAAAGGAAGGAAGGCCTGCCCTTCTCCCGCGCGCGGGAGAAGGTGGCGCGGCGAAGCCGTGACGGATGAGGGGATCCTCGATCCCGTGAGTCCCCTCATCCGCCCTGTCGGGCACCGTCTCCCGCGGAGCGGGAGAAGGGCATCTTGCGAGGGGTCAGGCGGCCTTGGCGACCGTCGCGGTGGCGAAGGCCCAGTCGAGCCACTGGGTGAGGGCGGCGACGTCGGCGGTCTCGACCGTCGCGCCGCACCAGATGCGCAGGCCGGGGGGCGCGTCGCGGTAGCCGCCGATGTCGAAGGCGACGCCTTCCTTGTCGAGCGCATCGGCCAGCCCCTTGGCGAAGGCGGCCTGCGCCTCGAGCGACTGACCCGCGACGGCGGGGTCGATCACCTTGAGGCACACGGAGGTGTTGGACCGCGTGGCGGGATCGCTTGCCAGGTGGTCGATCCAGGGGGTCCGCTCGACCCAGTCGGCGATGGCCTTTGCATTGGCGTCCGCGCGGGCGATCAGCGCCGGCAGGCCGCCGAGGCCCTTGGCCCAGGCGAGCGCGTCGAGGTAGTCCTCGACGCAGAGCATGGAGGGCGTGTTGATCGTCTCGCCCTTGAAGATGCCCTCGGTGAGCTTGCCGCCGGACGTCAGCCGGAAGATCTTGGGCAGCGGCCAGGGCGGGGTGTAGCTCTGCAGGCGCTCGACGGCCCGGGGCGACAGGATCAGCATGCCGTGGGCGGCCTCGCCCCCCAGAACCTTCTGCCAGGAGAAGGTGACGACATCGAGCTTATCCCACGGAAGATCCTGCGCAAAGGCGGCGGAGGTCGCGTCGCAGATCGTGAGGCCGGCCCGGGCCGCCGGAATGGCGCTCCCGTCCGGCACGCGGACGCCGGAGGTCGTGCCGTTCCAGGTGAACACGACGTCGTGGTCGAAATCGAGCGTGGCGAGGTCGACGATGGCGCCGTAGGGCGCCTTCAGGATGCGGGCGTCCTTCAGCTTGAGCTGCTTGACGGCGTCCGCCACCCAGCCTTCGCCGAAACTCTCCCAGGCCACCATGTCGACCGGGCGGGCGCCGAGCAGCGTCCACATGGCCATCTCGACGGCCCCGGTGTCGGAGGCGGGGACGATGCCGATCCGGTAGTCGGCAGGCACGCGCAGGACCTCGCGGGTGAGATCGATGGCGGCCTGGAGCTTGGCCTTGCCCGGTTTGGCGCGGTGGGAGCGGCCGAGCGCCGCGGAGGACAGGGCCTCGAGGCTCCATCCGGGGCGCTTGGCGCAGGGCCCGGAGGAAAAGCACGGGTTAGCCGGCCGCACGGCCGGCTTGGTCATCGTCACCATCGATCCATCCTCTCAGATGGGCGCCTCTCGTTGGGGAGAGGTGTCCCGCCGCAACGCTTACGCGAGGCGCGGCGGCGGGGTCAAGTCGTCGGCGAGAGGCCGTCAGAAGATCATGTATCGCAGGCCGATGCGGACCTGGTCTTCGGTGTAGTGATGGTCGATCTCGTAGCCCACGAGCCTGGTCGAGAACCGCCCGAGGTCGATGTGTCGGTAGCCGAGATCGACGGCGATGTTCGGATCGAACTGGTAGGAGACGCCCGCCATGCCGGCCCAGGCAAATTTCACCCGTGTGCTGGTGTTGTCCTTGCCGTAGATCAGAGGGTCGGCAACGCTGATGTGTTCGGAGGGATCGAACACGGCGAAGCCCGCTCCGGCGCCGACATAGGGCGTCACGCCATACCAGTCCCCAAGATCGATGTAGATGTTGGCCAGCCCATCGTACTTCCGCACGGTTGCGGTGTCGTACGGCCCCGGGACGCCCGGCACGATGGCGCCGGGCACTTGCGTGACCTGACGATATTCGCGGGGCTCGAACCAGTCCCCGGTGACGTCGAAGCGGATGAACGAATTGAACTTGTAGCCGACGCCGCCGCCCAGGGCGTAGGTCCAGTCCTGCTTCTGGCCCGTGAACCCAGTAGCCTTCAGCACCGGATGGTCCTCGGGACCGAAGGCGGCATCGCCCCGCAGGTACCAGCCCGTGCCGAACTCGAACTGGGCGTCGGGCTCGGCGTAGGCGGCGGGGGCGGGGTAGACCGGGCCGAGGTCGGCGGCATGACCCTGAAACGCATAGACCGCGCCGATCAGCGCGGCGCCGGCCGCTCCCACAACTGCGATAGGGCGCATGGCAGTATCCTTCGAGAACGCGAGACCTCAGTCGAGACTGCAGTATCGTTGCGCTTTATACTTAAAATCGCCTTAAAGGTGACGGCTCGTTGACCATAAAGAGCAAGAGATCAAACAAAAAAGCGGGGAGCCTGGAGGCTCCCCGCGTCATTGGATGAGATCGACCGTCGCATGCCACCGCCGCCGGGATCGCCACGGCGCTGACGCGCTTCGCGATGCCGGGGCCAGCCTCAATCCTTGCGGATGATGGGCGTCTCGAGCGGCGGGGCCGGGACATAGTCGTTGATCAGCCAGCGCAGGCCGACCCGGACGTCGTTGGACGAGAGGCTGATCCGCTGCCGCTCGTAGGCGCCCCCGCACGACCCCGCACCGCCGAGGCAGACGATGTTGTTGGAGGTGATGCTCCCCATGTTGAGGTAGCGGTAGCCGATGTCGAGCTTGAGCTCGGAGGTGATGTCGTACGAGAAGCCGAGCATCCCGGCGTAGGCGAGACTGAACCCGCCCTTCGCGTTGGCGAAGCCGCCGCCCCCCTGCCCCCAAGGGCCGCCGCCCTGCTGATA
>CAXUMV010000451.1:0-3000 GCA_964252065.1 uncultured Lichenihabitans sp. | reverse complement strand
GATGATGAGCTTCGACCTGCCCGAGGTGGCGATGCGGGCGCTTGTCTATCAGGCCCTCGAGTAGGGCGACGAAGAGACCCCCGCGGCGGCCGTGCCGGCCGGTAAGCAAGCCTTGGCCGGACGTGGCCCTACGACACGGCGGTGGCCGCCATCGTGATCGTTCCGTTCGGATCGAGCACACGCAACGCCAACCCGGCTTCGCCACGCAGGGCGTCGAGGCGCGCCGGCTCCCCGCAGATCAGCGGCGCTTGGCCCCGATAGCTTAGCCGCGCAGGCGTGGTTCCCAGGGTGACGGCCGCAAGGTTGAGCAGCAGCGTGGCCTGCAGCGGGCCATGCACCACGAGGCCGGCATAGCCTTCCCGCCCGGTGGCGTAGGGCTGGTCGTAGTGGATGCGATGGCCGTTGAAGGTCAGGGCCGAGTAGCGGAAGAGCAGCGTCGGGTCGGTCGTCACCGTCCAGGACTTCAGGACATCGGTGGCAGGCTCGGCCTTGGGCGGGTGACGCGGCTGCGAGCCCGTGCCTTCCGCGTCGCGGTAGACGATGTCCTGCCGTTCGGCGAGCACCAGCCGGTCGGCGACGCGATACTGGTGGCGTACGGTGATGAAGGCGAGCTTGCCGGTGCCGCCGGTCTTGAACGCGATGTCCGTGACGGCGCTGACCTTGGTGACCTCGTCGCCGACCGCGAAGGCGCCGTGGAACTCGAGTTCGCCCCCCGCCCACATGCGCCGCGGATAGGGCATGGCCGGAAGGAACAGCCCCATGCGGGGGTGGCCGTCGGGGCCGAGCTCGCCGGGCGCCACGACATCGGGGGCAAGGCACCAGAACACGCCGAGCGGGGCGCCGGGGGTCACGGCCAGATGCGGCGCGAGCGTCGCCGCGAAGCACTGGGCGAGACGGGGCGAGATCACGTCGGTCCGCCGGCTTTCCCGGCCGATCCAGGCGGCAAGCTCGGGCGGCAGGGGAGCAGCGTCCGCCTGGCTCATGCCGAGGTGCCCAGGAGGCCCGCGACGTCGCGGGCCGACTTCCCTTCGAGCTGCGCGACGGTGGTCCAGAGCCGTTCGGCCACGGCCTCGCCCAAGAGGCCGCTGGCCTTGCTGCGCAGACCACGCTCTAGCCGGTCCGGCGGAATGCGGTCCGCCAGGTCGTGCGCGGCGGCAAGGCGCCGTCCGTCCGTCGCCTCGATGGTCAGCAGGGCTGCGGTGTCGCTCACCGCGGCATCGCCGACGACCTCGACCAGCCGGGCAAGGCGCGTCAGAGCGGGGTCGGTGCAGAGGTCGGCCGTGTAGGCCGTGTCGGCTGCCGTGTTGATCCCGGTCAGCGCCATCGCGGCCAGGTAGGCGTAGCTGAACTTCAGCTCGAGACCGGTGCGCGGCTGCTTGATGTCGCAGACCCGCATCCAGCGCGGGTTGGTGCGCAGCGTGATCCGCTCGACGGCGTCGGGCGGGATCGCCCCCGGTCCCGCGTGCTCCGTCAGCGCGTTGATCATGGCATGCGTGCCGTGGCAGCAGGCGTGCAGCTTGTACTTGTTGTCCTCGAACACGAAGCGCTCCGGTGGCGGGTCGCGCCAGGCCGTCTCCTCCAGCGCCTCGCCGCCATGGGTGTCGATGAAGCCCTGAACGCCGCCCACCCCGTCGTCGCAGGACACGAAGCCACGGGCCGCAAGCGCCGCGGCCTCGACCCCGTTCGCCGCCGCGATGCCGGCGTTGAACGGCTTGCCCATCGTGCCGAACTGCGATTTCAGCCCGGAGGCGCGCGTGCTGACGAGACTGAGCGCCTGCCGCATCCGGTCGTGCGTCAGCCCGTAGAGGCGGCCGGCCGCAATCGTGGCGCCGAACGCCCCCGCGGTCGCGGTCTGGTGGAAGCCGAGCTCGTAGTGCTGGCGGCCGAGCACCATGCCGATCCGGCAGGCGGCTTCCGCACCGACCAGGAACGCGTCGCAGACGGATGCGGCCGAGGCCCCCGTCTCCTCGCCCGCGGCGAGGGCCGCCGGCATGATGCCGACCGAGAGGTGGCCGATATGGGCGAAGTGGGTGTCGTCGTAGTCGAGCGCGTGGGAGACTGTGCCGTTGGCCAGCGCCGCCGCGCGGGCCGGCACCTTGGCCCCGCCCGCGATGGTGGCGACCGGCCTGCCGGCTTCCTCCGTGACGTAGTCAAGGACGATGCGGCTCAGCGGTTCGCCGGCGCCGGCGCGCGCAACGACGAGCCAGTCGAACAGCGAGAAGCGCGTCATCGCCCGCGCGGTGTCGGGGATGTCCGCTGCCTTGATGGCCGCGACCTCGAGCAGGCGATCCATGGTGGCGGGGGCGTGCATGGGGTCTCAGCCGTAGGACTTGGGAAGCCCGAGCACGCGCTCGGCGATGAAGCAGAGGATCAGGTTGGTCGAGATCGGCGCGATCTGGTAGAGGCGCGTTTCCCGCCACTTGCGCTCGATGTCGTATTCCTCGGCGAATGCGAACCCGCCGTGGAGCTGCATGCAGGCTTCGCCCGCCTCCCAGCTCGCGTCGGCGGCCAGCATCTTGGCGGCATTGGCCTCCACCCCCGGATCCTGCCCGGCGTCGTACATGGCCGCCGCCCGGTACACGATGGCTTCGGCGGCGAGCATGTGGGCATAGGAACGGGCCAGCGGGAACTGCACCCCCTGGTTCTTGCCGATGGGCGTGCCGAAGACGACGCGGTCCCGCGCGTAGCCCGCGCCCTTGTCGAGGAACCACTTGGCGTCGCCGATGCACTCCGCCGCGATCAGGATCCGCTCGGCGTTCATGCCGGACAGGATGTAGCGGAACCCCTTTCCCTCCTCCCCCACGAGCGAGGACGCCGGGATCCGCACCTGATCGAAGAACACTTCGGTCGTGGCATGGTTGATCATGGTGCGGATGGGCTTGATGGTGACGCCATGGCCGACCAGCCCCTTGAGGTCGATCAGGAACACCGACAGCCCATCGGTCTTCTTGGCCACCTTGTCGCGCGGCGTCGTGCGGGCGAGGAGCAGCATCAGGTCAG
>CAXUMV010000450.1:0-3009 GCA_964252065.1 uncultured Lichenihabitans sp. | reverse complement strand
AGCGAACAGTGAGCGGTGACGTCGTTCTGGTGGCGGGCGAAGCGCTTGTCGATCTCATCCCCCTCACGCTGCCGGACGGCACCGACCCGCGCATCCTCGACCTCGTCAAGTCGAGCGCCGATGCCGTGCTCGGCGGCTCGCCGTTCAATACCGCGATGGGGGTCGGCCGACTCGGCATCCCTTGCGCCTTCGCGGGCCGCATCTCGACCGACACCTTGGGCGACGCCATGGTGGAGCGGCTGCGGGCGAGCCACGTGTCGCTCGACTTCGTACTGCGCGACCCCCGGCCCTCGCCGCTCGCCTTCGTCACCCGCGGTACCGAGCAGACGGGCGCCCGCTACGCCTTCTACCTCGGCTCGACCGCCTATGACGGACCGGCCCCCTTCGCCGAAGACTGGCCGGCCCGCGTCGTCCACCTGCACATCGGCTCCTTCTCGGCGACCGAGGGCACGTTCGGAGAGGCCGCCTTCGACGCCCTACGGCGGGCGGCCGGGCACGCGACGGTCAGCTACGATCCCAACATCCGTCCCCACGTGATCGGCACGCCGGCCGACACGGCGCCGCTCGTCGAAGCCCGCGTCAGGCTCGCGACGGTGGTGAAGGCCAGCGACGAGGACCTGGTCTGGCTCTACCCGAACGCCGACCCCCACGCGGTTGCGGCCCAGTGGTCGACGCTCGGGCCGCGCCTCGTGGTGCTGACGCTCGGCGGGTCGGGCGCCGTGGGGTTCTTCGGCGGACGGCGGGTGGAGCGCCTCGCGCCGCCCATCACCGTGGCCGACACGGTCGGGGCCGGCGACAGCTTCATGGCCGCGCTGATGGCCACCATGGTCGAAGACGGCGCTCTCGGCCGGCCGGCCCTGCACGAGGCGGCGCCCTACGCCGAGCAGCAGGTCGAGGGGTGGCTGAGCTTCGCCATTGCGGCCGCGGCCATCACCTGCACCCGCAAGGGCGCCAACCCCCCGACCCGGGACGAGATGCGCCAGGCGATGGCCGAAGGCGAGCCGCCCGCTCAATAGTCCACCCGCGCCAGTGCAAGGCCGGCGGCGGGCGCGACGGTGCCGCAGCGGGACCGGTCGCGGGCCTCGAGCGCGGCGCGGAGGTCGGCCGCGGACCAGTGGCCGGCCCCCACCATCTCGAGGGAGCCGACCATCGAGCGGACCTGCCGGTGCAGGAACGAGCGGGCCGCGACGCTCACCACGATCCGCTCGCCCTCCCGAACGACGTCCAGGCGATCGAGCGTGCGGATCGGGCTCGCGGCCTGGCACTCGGCATCGCGGAACGTCGTGAAATCGTGGCGGCCGAGAAGGAGCTGCCCCGCCTCGTGCATGGCCTCGGCTTCGAGGCGGCGCTTCACCAGCCAGGCCCGGGCGGCCTCGAGGGTCAGCGGCGGCCGCCGGTTGACGATCACGTAGCGGTAGTGCCGCGCGACCGCGGAGGTGCGGGCATCGAAGGCGTCGGGCACGATCTCGGCCGCCACCACGGCGACCGGCGCCGGCCGGAGATGGGCGTTCAGGGCGTCGCGAACCGTGTCCGGGCGGTAGGCTTTCGGCAGGTCGCAATGGGCCACCTGGCCGGTCGCGTGCACGCCGGCATCGGTGCGGCCCGCCCCGCGCATCGCGGTCGGCCGGCCGCACAGCGCCTCCGCGGCGCGCTCGAGTGCGCCCTGCACCGAGGGGCCGTTGGCCTGCCGCTGCCAGCCGACGAAGGGGGTGCCGTCATACTCGACCGTGAGCTTGTAGCGGGGCATCGCGAAGCGTCAGGCCGGGCGGAGCACGGTGCCCCGCTCGAGCCGCGCCCCGCGCCGGAACGCGTCGGTGCCGAGCGGCGCCTTGCCGGCCCGCTGCACCTCGACGAGAGCCACGGCGCCGCTGCCGCAGGCAACCGTGAGCGGCTCGGCGATGAGGGTGCCCGGCGGGCCCGCGCCGTCGGCAAAACGCGAGCGCAGCACCTTGACGCGCTCGGTCCCGCTCCCGAGGTCGGCTTCGAAGAAGGCGCCCGGGAAGGGCGACAGGCCGCGGATGAGGTCGTGGACGGCGGTGGCCGGCCGGGTCCAGTCGATGCGGCACTCGGCCTTGTTGATCTTGTGCGCGTAGGTCACCCCCGCCTCGTCCTGCGCCCGGAACTGCAGCGTGCCCCGGCCGAGCGCCGCGACGGCCCGGCCCATCAGGTCGGCGCCGATGGGGGCCAGGGCATCGTGCAGGTCGCCGGACGTCATGTCGGGACCGATAGGCACCGTCTCGGCCATGCCGACCGGTCCCGTGTCGAGCCCGGCCTCCATGCGCATCACCATGACCCCGCTCGCGCGGTCGCCCGCCATCACGGCGCGCTGGATGGGAGCCGCGCCGCGCCAGCGGGGCAGGAGCGAACCGTGCAGGTTGAGACAGCCGAGGGGGCAGGCCTCGAGGACCGGCCGCGGCAGGATCAGCCCGTAGGCGACGACCACGGCAGCCTGGGCCTCGAGGGCCGCGAACGCCTCGGCGGCCTCGGGGGTCCGCAGCGTCGGGGGGGTGCGGACCTCAAGCCCGAACCGCTCGGCGGCCGCCTGGACCGGGGACGGCCGCAGTCCCAGGCCGCGCCCGCCGGGCGCCGGCGCCCGGGTGTAGACGGCCGCGACCTCGTGGTCCTGGCCCACCAGCTCGGTCAGCGTCGGGACCGCGAAGTCGGGCGTCCCCATGAAGACCAGGCGCATGGCTCAGGGGGCCGGCGGCGGCTCGGCGCTGCGCCCGCCCTCGCGGGAGCCGCCGGGCAGGTTCACGTCCCGGCGGAGCCGGGCGGCCTTCTCGAACTTGCGCGTCACCCGGTCGCGCTTGAGCTTGGAGATGTGATCGAGGAACAGCACGCCGTTGAGATGGTCGATCTCGTGCTGGAGGACGACGGCGAGCAGCCCGTCGGCCTCGATCTCCTGGCGCCGGCCATCGCGGTCGAGGAACGCCACCGTGACCCGATCCGGCCGCAGTACCTCCTCGTAGTATTCGGGGATCGACAGGCAGCCCTCCTCGTAGGGGACCA
>CAXUMV010000449.1:2711-3029 GCA_964252065.1 uncultured Lichenihabitans sp. | reverse complement strand
GCGTTGAAATCCTCGACCGCCTTGTCGAACTGGTTGGTGGCGATGAGGCTCTGGCCGCGCGCCGCGTAGGGTGCCGCCACGAAGGAGTTGCGGTCGATGGCGGTGTCGAAATCGATGATCGCCTCGCGGTGCCGGCTCATCCGCTGGTACACGAGGCCGCGCGCGTGCAGAGCCTCCGCCGATTCCGGCGTCAGCCGGATCGCCAGCGTCAGGTCCGCGAGAGCCGAATCGTAGTCGCCCTGAACGCGCTCGAGATTGGCGCGGCCGATATAGGCCGGGCCGTAGTTCGGATCGGCCGCGACCGCCTTCGAGAAATCC
>CAXUMV010000449.1:0-2701 GCA_964252065.1 uncultured Lichenihabitans sp. | reverse complement strand
CGTCGTTGCGGTTCGTCTGGCGGTAGGCGAGGGCGCGGTTGGTGAAGGCCGGGGCGTTGGCAGGATCGATCTGCAGCGCCTTGTTGAAGTCGCCGATCGCGTCGCCGTAGCGACCCGCGCGGGCGTAGGCCGCACCGCGCGTATTGTACGCGCTGGCATCCCCCGGATTGCGCTGCACCACCTGCGACAGAGATTCGATATTGATCGACGAGGTGCCGGTCTTGTCCTCCTCGAGCACCGCGACCCGCGGCCCTCGCCCGGCCTGCCCCACGGTGTCGCAGCCGGCGAGGGCCGCGGCCGCGATCACGGCCGCCACGATCCCGGATCGACCTGCCGCTGAACGGATCATGCTCGCCTCTCTCCTTCGACAGCCGGACGATGTCTGCGCATCGTCAGGACATCGTGAACGCGGCTCAGGCGACCGACGGCAAGACGGCCGGACGCGCCGCCAGCGGCGGACGCGCCTCGCCGGGACGACCGCCGGGGCGCCCGGGGCCGCCGCGCGGCAGCGGCTTCGGCTTCGACGGCAGAAGGCCCTCGCGCTGCATCCGCTTGCGGATCAGCTTGCGGGCGCGCCGCACCGCCTCGGCCTTCTCGCGCGCCTTCTTTTCCGAAGGCTTCTCGTAATGACCGCGCAGCTTCATCTCGCGGAAGATGCCCTCGCGCTGCATCTTCTTCTTCAGGGCCTTGAGGGCTTGGTCGACGTTGTTGTCGCGGACGAGAACTTGCAAGCCGGGGATCCTGTCGGTCGGTCTCGGTCGATGGAGCCGGATCCATCACGCTGGACGCCCCGACGCCGAGCCCGATACCAGACGCCCGCAGGGCTGTCCACCGCAAAGCCGGCGTGCTACGCGCGCGACACGAACCCCCGGCCGGCGTCGGCGATCGATTTGGCCCCGAAGGCGATGAACAGCACCCCGACGGCCCGCGTGACCGCCCGGCCGTGCCCGGCGAAGAACCGGCGGACCGCCGGCAGCCCGGCCGAGAACACGAGGGCGGCGTCCGCCAGCAGGAAGCCGAGGAAGGCCGCTCCCAGCAGCCGCGGCGCATCCGGCCATTGCAGCTGGCCGGCGAAGGGCAGGGCGATGGCCGTGAACATGGCGGTCGAGACCGGATAGGCCTTGGGGTTGGTGAGCCCGAACAGCAGGCCGGTGACCAGCGGCCGGTCGGCGCCGATCGCCTCCGGGCGCGCGTCCCTGCGGGTCAGCACGGCCTGGATGCCGAGATAGGCGAGGTAGAGCCCGCAGCCGAGGCCGAGCGCGTCGAACAGCATCGGGCCGATCCGGCTGACGCCGACGATCCCCGCGAGCGCGAGCGCGCCCCACAGGAGATCGCCGGCCAGGTGCCCAATCACGAACCGCGCGGCGGCCGGCCGGCCTTGCGCCGCCGCAAGGCCGAACACGGCCAGGAAGGCCGGTCCGGGCGAGATCACATAGGCGAAGCCTGCCGCCATCGCGGCGAGGAACAGGGCAGGGGACATCGGGCAAGGCTCCGGGACGACCGCCCTCGTGCTGACCCCATCGCGACGGCATGGCAAGGGCGCACGGGCCGCCCCAAGCTCGACATCGCGGTCCATGCGACCCATGTTGGGATCGAGATTCGCCCTTCGTTCTTTGCCCGGAGTTTTGGGTGGCCGACCCGCATCCCGCCTCGAACCCCGCGCCCCGGAGCGCCCCCGCCCCGCGGCAGGGGGGCATCGCGGCACGGGCGCTCAGCGGCTCCGGTCCGCAGCCCGCCTATCTCCAGAACCTCAATCCCGAGCAGCGCACCGCCATCGAGGCGCTCGAAGGCCCTGTGCTGGTGCTGGCGGGGGCCGGCACGGGCAAGACCCGCGTGCTGACGACCCGCATCGCGCACCTGATCGCGACGGGCCGGGCCAAGCCGTATCAAATCCTCGCCGTCACCTTCACCAACAAGGCGGCGCGCGAGATGCGGGAGCGGGTCGCGACCCTGGTCGGTCCCGTGGCCGAGGGCATGAGCTGGCTCGGCACCTTCCACGCCATCTCGACCAAGCTGCTGCGCCGCAACGCCGAGCTCGTGGGCCTCAGGTCCAACTTCACCATCCTCGACACCGACGACCAGATCCGCCTCATGAAGCAGGTGATCCAGGGGGCCGGCATCGACGACAAGCGCTGGCCGGCGCGCGGCATGCTCCATCAGGTCGACGCCTGGAAGAACCGGGGCCTCACGCCCGACAAGGTGCCGGCCGGGGAAGCCGCGGCCTTCGCGTTCGGCAAGGGCGGCGAACTCTACGCCGCCTACCAGGGGCGGCTCAAGACCCTGAACGCGGCCGACTTCGGCGACCTGCTGCTCGAGACGCTGCGCCTGCTGCGCGAGCATCCCGACGTGCTGGCCGAGGTGCAGGGCCGCTTCAAATACATGCTGGTCGACGAGTACCAGGACACCAACATCGTCCAGTACCTCTGGCTGCGCCTGCTCGCCCAGGCCACGCGCAACCTGTGCTGCGTCGGCGACGACGACCAGTCGATCTATGGCTGGCGGGGCGCGGAGGTCGACAACATCCTGCGCTTCGAGACCGACTTTCCGGGCGCGACGGTCGTGCGGCTCGAGCGCAACTACCGCTCGACAGGCCATATCCTGGCGACCGCCGCCCATCTCATCGCCCGCAACGAGGGGCGGCTCGGCAAGACGCTGTTCACGGACGACGTCGCCGGCGAGAAGCCGACCGTGACGGGCGTCT
>CAXUMV010000448.1:1679-3034 GCA_964252065.1 uncultured Lichenihabitans sp. | reverse complement strand
CGGCCGTGATCGTCATGGACCGCTCGACCGACATCGTCCGGGCCATCGCGCGCATCAGCTACTTCTACAAGCACGAGAGCTGCGGCCAGTGCACGCCGTGCCGCGAAGGCACGGGCTGGATGTGGCGCGTGATGACCCGCATGGCCGAGGGGCGCGCCCATCGGCGCGAGATCGACATGCTGCTCGAGGTCACCAAGCAGATCGAGGGGCACACGATCTGCGCGCTCGGCGATGCCGCGGCCTGGCCGATCCAGGGCTTGATCGCCCATTTCCGGCCCGAGATCGAGCGGCGCATCGACGCCTACGCGGCCAACCCTCATCCCGACCCGGTCGAGCTCGGGATCGCGGCCGAGTGAGACCCACGCCTCCCCTGCCGATCACCGACCGCCCCCGGGCGGCACCTTTGGGTTGTCCATGACCAAGATCATCGTCGATGGCCGCGAGGTCGACGTCCCGCCCGAGTACACGCTGTTGCAGGCGTGCGAGCAGGCGGGCGCCGAGATCCCGCGCTTCTGTTTCCACGAGCGGCTGTCGATCGCCGGCAACTGCCGCATGTGCCTGGTCGAGGTGAAGGGCAGCCCGAAGCCGGTCGCCTCCTGCGCCTGGGGCGTGCGCGACTGCCGCCCCGGCCCGAACGGGGAGGCCCCGCAGGTCTTCACCAAGACCCCCCTGGTCAAGGCCGCCCGCAACGGCGTCATGGAGTTCCTGCTGATCAACCATCCGCTCGACTGCCCGGTCTGCGACCAGGGCGGCGAGTGCGACCTGCAGGACCAGGCGATGGCCTATGGGACGGCGGGCAGCCGCTTCTTCGAGAACAAGCGCGCGGTCGAGAACAAGTACCTCGGGCCGCTCGTCCGCACCTCGATGAACCGCTGCATCCACTGCACCCGCTGCGTGCGCTTCACCGCCGAGGTGGCCGGCACCGGCGACATCGGCGCCATCGGCCGCGGCGAGGACATGGAGATCACGAGCTATCTCGAGTCCTCGCTCGGCTCCGAGCTGCAATCCAACATCGCCGACCTCTGCCCGGTGGGGGCGCTGCTGCCCAAGCCGTATCCCTTCAAGGCCCGGCCCTGGGAGATGACCAAGACCGAGACGGTCGACGTCATGGACGCGCTGGGCTCTGCGATCCGGGTCGACACCCGCGGCCGCGAGGTGCTGCGCATCCTGCCGCGCATCAACGAGCTCGTGAACGAGGAGTGGATCTCCGACAAGACGCGCCACGTCGCCGACGGCCTGAAGGCCCAGCGGCTCGACCGGCCCTACCTGCGCCAGGGCGGCCGCCTCGTGCCGGTGTCCTGGAACCAGGCCTTTGCGGCGATCGCGGCCAAGGTGAAGGCGACCGATCCGCGGCG
>CAXUMV010000448.1:0-1669 GCA_964252065.1 uncultured Lichenihabitans sp. | reverse complement strand
GGCGATCGCGGGCGACCTGTGCAGCGTCGAGGACATGTTTGCGCTGCAAAGCCTCATGGGCTCGCTCGGCACGCCCCATCTCGACTGCCGGCAGGACGGGGTCGCGCTCCATCCGCGCTTCGGCCGCGCCTCCTACCTGTTCAACCCCACGGTCGCGGGCATCGAGCAGGCGACCTCGCTGCTGATCGTCGGGTCCAACCCGCGGCGGGAAAGCCCCGTGCTGAACGCGCGGATCCGCAAGCGCTGGCTCAAGGGCAACTTCCCCATCGAGGTGGTCGGCGACGAGGCCGAGCTCACCTATCCGGTCAAGGTCCTGGGGGCCGGCGCCGAGACGCTGGCCGGCCTCGCCGGGCGTGGCGAGAGCCGCGGCGAGCGGCCGATGATCCTGATCGGGCAGGGGGCGCTGGCCCGGCCCGACGGCGCCGCGATCCTGTCGCTCGCGGCCAAGCTCGCCGCCGGGCTTCCGGGCGTCGCCGACGGCTGGACGCCGCTCGCCGTCCTGCACACGGCCGCTGCGCGCGTGGGCGGGCTCGACCTCGGCTTCGTGCCGGGGGAGGGCGGCTTCGATGCGGCCGGCATGGCCAAGGCCGGCGCGCTCGACGTGCTGTTCCTCCTGGGCGCGGACGAGATCGTCGTCGAGCCGGGCGCCTTCGTGGTGTACCAAGGCACCCATGGCGACCGCGGGGCGCATCGGGCGGACGTGATCCTGCCGGGGGCGACCTACACCGAGAAGGTCGGCCTCTACGTCAACACCGAGGGGCGCGTGCAGCGCGCCGAGCGCTGCAACTTCCCGCCCGGCGATGCGCGGGAGGACTGGGCGATCCTGCGCGCCCTCTCCGACGTGCTCGGCCACAAGCTGCCTTTCGACAGCTACGTGGCGCTGAGCCGGGCCCTGTGCGCTGCCCATCCGCATTTTGAGGAGCTCGACGTCGTCGCGCCGGGCGATGCGGGTGGCCTCGCGGGGCTAGCGTCGCTCGGGGGAACGACGGAGCGCGCCCCGTTCCGCTCGCCGATCGAGGATTTCTACCTCACGAACCCGATCTGCCGCGCCTCGGCCGTGATGGCCGAATGCTCGGCGCTCGCCGCAGGGCGCCTACAGCAGGCCGCCGAATAGGACGTTTTGCCATGGACGGCTGGTTCCTGCCCCTTCTGCTCAAGGTCGTCGAGAGCCTCGCGCTCATTGTCGGCCTGCTGATCTACGTCGCCTACATCCTCTACGCCGATCGCAAGGTGTGGGCGGCGGTGCAGCTCAGGCGCGGGCCGAACGTGGTGGGCCCCTGGGGGCTGCTGCAAAGCTTCGCCGACATGCTCAAGTTCGTCGTGAAGGAGCCGATCATCCCGGCCGGCGCGAACAAGGGCGTGTTCCTGCTGGCGCCGCTCGTCACGGGCGTGCTCGCGATCTCCGCCTGGGCCGTGATCCCGATCGCGCCGGGCTGGGTCATCGCCAACCTGAACGTCGGCACGCTCTACATCTTCGCGATCTCCTCGCTTGGCGTCTACGGCGTGATCATGGCCGGCTGGGCGTCGAACTCGAAATACCCGTTCCTCGCGGCCCTCCGGTCGGCGGCGCAGATGGTGTCCTACGAGGTGTCGATCGGTTTTGTGATCGTCACCGTGCTGCTGTGCGTCGGCTCGTTGAACCTGACCGACGTCGTGAACGCGCAGGATT
>CAXUMV010000447.1:529-3039 GCA_964252065.1 uncultured Lichenihabitans sp. | reverse complement strand
CCTCAGCCCCGCGTCGGGTGCCCGGAGCGCGGCGAAAATTGAGGCGAGCGGGCTATCTGCGCACAGAAGTAGCGTTTTTGCGGCCGCCCCTGCCTGCCATTTCCCGACTTCAAATCGCACCTGAAGCCAGTCGGCAAGATCCTGGACCATCTTCGGTTTGACCTCCGCCAGCGCCCGGCGCTCCACGTCCTCAGCCATGGGTACGGTCCTCCGCGGCGATGAGGGCGGCCTGCCTCGACAAAGTTAGCTTCGCTTCAAGGACGGCAGCGACGATAGCGAGAGGGCGGGTAAGACCACGGCCATCGATCCCGAAGTAGTTTGCTTCACCGACTAGGGCGTTTGGCGGCCAGGTCATCTCAGCCACATAGCCAAGCCGACCTTCTCCCTCGGGATAGAAGTGAATATCCCACCCTGGCAGCACGCGCTCCATTAGCGCGATCGCGGCGTCAATGCTGGCGGTGAACCGGTAATCCCACGGGAGCGGGGCTCGATCCGGCCGAGCGTCCAGGTCGATAAAAGTTCGCCAAATGGCAACGTCCAGTTTCCGATCCGGTCCGGCCGCTGCCCTCACCCCCTCCAGCAGGCCTTTCAGCACGTCACGATCCGGCATGGCTACCTCCGGTCTCAGGGGCTTCGGTGAGGGCGGCGCAGCCTGCGGGAGGCGCAAGCCCTGGATGGCTGAACGCGCTTCGCACGATGCTGCGGATCTCGTCGGCCACAGTAGAGTGGGCGTCGAGCACTTCGTCGTAGGAAAGACCGTCGCGCAGATAGCCGCGCATCGCCAAGCTACCGACGATCTCGCCAGACCACACGGTCATCTGCTCTTCGTGGCAGACCTTCGCTGCCGCCTCTGCCCCTCCAGATCGGCTTGTGTCTGTCGGGCTGAGCGCCGCCTTCAGGCGCGGGTGCGCTCTGCGGCGAGGGCGGCTTCGGCCCATCGCCTGTACGCAAGCACCTCGTGCTCGTAGCAGAACCGATCGTTGCCCTCGACCACGATGTTCGGGCCGCCGACGTGGTTGATTTTGAAGCTGTAGAGGCTCAGGGATATTGCCCCTCCCTCGGCGATCCGGGGCTCGTCTGCCGGGGCGGTCATGGGCACGGTTCCAAGGTTTCGGCATCGCGTCGCGCGATCATGCTCGCAGCTTTATCTTGATAAGCATCGAAGTTCATACCACTAAGATCAAGTATGATCTCATACCGCTCATCATCCAAGCGCCGACATACAATCCATTTGAGACCATCCATGCAGACGATCCGCCAGTTATAGCCATATCCCGACAAGAGGCAGTGATCGTCCGGAACGCGAGCCATCACGTGTCTCCCTCGCGATCCGCGGATGCGGCAGGTGTCGGGGCGGCGGGCACGAAGCGGCCGTCATCGAACTCTCCCTCCTCGCGCGCCCAGAGCTTGCCGTCGGCGCCGCGGTAGATGACGAGGCGATCACCCTGCAAAATATCGTATTCGGGCGCACCGTCGTATTCACCGCTGATGGGGCTCATGCTGTTGCTGCGGCTGACGCTGATCTGAACTTCGACGCCTCGGTGCAGCACCTCGTATTCGGTGCCGCGCTTTACGTGCCGAACGCGCTCTCCCTCCCCGCCGGCCTGCTCCGGCGTCGGGCGGGCGGCGAGGATGGCGCCTAGCAACATGGCCTCGGCGGTTTTCCAGTGGTCTTCGTCAAGCACTTCGGAAAGCCACTCTCCAAGCCTGCGCAAAGGCTCAGGCGCTCTGTCAATCGCGGCCTGGATGAACACTTCGGCTTCATCCTCCGCGCCATGCGAGAGGACCGCATCGGCTTTTGCCTTCGCATAGCCTTCGGCATAGCCATCGTTGAAGCCGGTCAGCCCAACTCGGCCGCCTTCCTCGTTCAGATAGTCGCGCAATACCCGAGGAAGGTGATCGCGGGTGCCGTGTTCGGGATCTCCTGATGGCGTCAGGATGGCCTCAAGGATGGCCTCTACGCGAGCATCACTGGCAAGCGCCGCCTCAAGCTGTGCGGTCCGCTCTCGCTCCCCGGCAGCGTCCGGCGGGGCGACGGTGCGGGCGAGGGCATGGCTACGGATGCCGTCTATTGCATCCCACAGCCGATCTAGTTGCTCATTAGTCGGCGTCTCTCCATTTGCGTCCTCAGCGGCGGCGACAACAGCCTGTAGCGCCTCCCGCAGCCCATCCGCCGCTGCGGGCCGTGGCGGGCCGGCGGTAATAGCATCTTGAATAGTCCATAGTATCGGTGCGTAGAGGAGTTCCGGGGCCACCTTGGCGTTCTTGGCAGCGCGCTCGGAAGCATCCTTGGCGATGCCGTGCGCCCAGTTGTCATGACGATCGCGCTCGGCTCCGATAGCCGCTGCCTTCTGGCAGGTCTCGCAGATCGAGTATGGGTCGCGTTTCTGGTGCGAACATGGGGAGCAGGCAGAGCAGCAACCCTCGGCCATGCGCGAGGTGTCGCGCTCGACCCCCTCGACCGACGCCGGGGCCGAGGGCGTCAACCTGCAAGGGGCGAACTGGCTGGT
>CAXUMV010000447.1:0-519 GCA_964252065.1 uncultured Lichenihabitans sp. | reverse complement strand
TCCTTCAGCGCGGCTCGGCCTTCGGCATATCGTGCGGCAAGTTCCTCAGCGCGCTTATCAGGCCAGACATCATCCGTGCCGCCATCCAATAGACAGCGTGCGTGCCCTGACACGTCCTCGCCGCCAGCGTAGGGTTCGGTCGGAAGGACGAACTCACTGCAAACTTGACAACGACTGTGCCATTCGCCGGCTTCCGCAGACTCATACGATGCCAGTGCGGGGTTAAGACGGGTAGAAATCTCGGCTGCGCGGTCCCACTGCTTTTCACGGACCGCAGCCTTGTACTCCGCGGTCAAGAACAACAGGCGGGCCGAGAGGTCATCACGCCAGTATTGCACCTCTTCGCGCAGTCGGGGCAGACCCTCCACCCCGGCCGGTGCCGACACGCTGGCGGTGAGGGAGGTCGGCAACGGCGAATGCTTCGGCTTGGCGGCCTGCTTGGCGCGGATCGCCTCGACCTTCGTCCAGATGCGGGCGAGTTCGATCTCGCCGGCGTGGTGCATGTCGAGGTGGTTGGCG
>CAXUMV010000446.1:1471-3041 GCA_964252065.1 uncultured Lichenihabitans sp. | reverse complement strand
CGATCCCCCCCGTCACACGCGAGCGCACCCCGTGACCCGAGCGCCCCTCCTCGCCGGGCTGGTTGACGAGCTGCCCGATGTCCTCGACCGCCGTGCGGGCCTCGTCGAACTGCTGGAGGAGCTGGGCAACCTGGTGCAGGGGAGCGGCGACGCGCTGGGACAGCAGCACGAAGGAGAACAGCGTCGTGAGCGACAGCGGGTCGCCGGCCTGCAGGGCCAGGAAGGCGCCGCCACCCATGCTGCCGACGATCAGGAGCCGCTCCAGCACCGTGACGACGCTTTGCAACAGGTTGCCCCGATCGGCGGCTTTCAGGCGCAGCGCCACCGCCTCGTCGGTCAGGCCCGTCCACTGGTGGCGCTGGCGCGCGTCGAGCGCGAGGGTCTTGACGGTGCGGATGCCGGCGATGCTCTGGAACAGGAAGGTGCCCCGCCCGGCCTCGGCCCGCTCGGCCACGGCGGAGCGCGCCCGGTAGCCCGGCATCATCAGCACGATCCAGATCACGATGACGGCGAACAGGCCGACCACCATCAGGGTCAACGGCACGCTGATCAGCAGCATGGCCGGCACGAAGAACAGTAGCACGCCGGCATCGAGCGCCAGCGCGAAGAGCTGCGTGAGCAGCAGCGCGCGGACCTTGTGCAGCAGGTTGACCCGGTAGATGGTCAGCCCGGCCGGCACCAGCTCGAAATGCTCGATCGGCAGGCCCAGCACCCGGGCGAAGACCCGTGTCGAGAGCTTGACGTCGACGCGCGCCACCAGCCGGTCGGCGAGGCTCCGGCGGCACCAGCCGAGCGCCGTCTCGATCGCGACCAGGGCGATCATCAGCGCCGACAGGGTCGCGAGCGTGTCGAGCGAGCGGTACTGCAGGACCCGCACGGTGACCAGCCGCAGGAACATGATGGGGGCCAGCGCCAGCAGGCTGAGCGCCAGCGCGCTGCCCAGGATCTCGGCCAGCATGCGCCGGTCGCGGCCGATCAGGGCGGCGATCAGCGGGAAGCCGAACGGCACCGTCTCGTCGTCGGGCTCGGCGCGGGTGCGGGCGACGACGATCGCCTCCCCGGTCCAGGCGGCCGCAAATCGCCCCGGGTCGAGGACCAGCAGGGCCTCGCGCCCGGCGTTCGGGTCCTCGAGCAGGATGCGGGTGCCGCCCTCGCTCCTCTCGATGCGCAGCAGCACCATGGCAGAGCCGTCGCGGAAGCGGACCACCGCGACCCGGCGGCGGCCGAGGCGGCCCAGCCCCTTGAGGCCAAGCGTCCTTCCTTCGGCCCGCAGGCCTGCCCGCCGGGCCGCCAGCAGCAGCGCCGGCCCCTCGAGAGGCGGTCCCGTGCCGTTGCGCCCGAGGGCGTCGGGCGCGAGCTCGACCCCGAGATGGCGCGCCGCGATGGCGAGACAGTCGGGCAGCGCCCGCCAGGCCTCCGCGCCGGGCAAGGCCGGGCCGCTCACGGCTCGCGCATCGACTCGGAGGCCCCGCGCAGCGCCCCGCCGAGCAGGTACTGGCCGAGCAGCCGCCGCCCGACCTTGACGTCCGCGGTCAGCGTCATTCCGGGGATGAGGCGGAACGTCGAGGGC
>CAXUMV010000446.1:0-1461 GCA_964252065.1 uncultured Lichenihabitans sp. | reverse complement strand
CCGGCTGAAGCGTGAAACCCGACTTGTCGATTTCTGGCTCCGAGGCGCTGAAGGCGGTTCGGAGCCTGTATGTCTCCTAAGCGTCTTCCGTCCCGGCGATCATTCCGGGGATGAGGCGGAACGTCGAGGGCACGCCGCTGAAGTGGTAGCCGTCGACCGAGATGCGGGCCTTGTAGTAGGGCTCGACGGGCTTGTTGTCGGCGTCGGTCGTGAAGGCGTCCTCGCTGACCCACAGGACGCGGCCCTCGGCATAGCCGTGCTCGGCGCTGTTGAAGGCGTCGACCTTGAGGCGGGCGTTGTCGCCGACCTTGAGGAAGCCGACGTCGCGGGAGACGACGTTCACCTCGGCCTCGACCGGCGAGCCGAGCGGCATGATGCTCATCAGCGAGTCGCCCTGCTTGAGCACGGAGCCGACCGAGAGCTTGGCGAGGCTGAGCACCACGCCGGCATCGGCGGCGGTCAGGCGGACGAGATCCTGGTGCTTGGCGGCCTTCTCGAGCTGGGCCGCCGCCTGGTCGAGGTTGTTGCGGGCGGTGACGATCTCCTGCGAGGTGTCGGCGTACCATTTTTGCACGAACGCATCGCGGTCGGCCGTGAGCGAGGTGATCTGGTGCTGGGCCTCGATGAGGCTGTTGTGCCCGAACTCCATGGTGCGCTGCATCTCGAGGCGCTGGTCGGTGGCGGTCAGAAGGTTGAGGAAGCTCGACGAGCCGCTCTTGTAGAGCGTGTCGCGCATGTCCTGCACCTTCTGGCTGATCTTCTCGCGCTCCTCGTAGCGCGCTTCGTCGGTCTGCAGCTTCACGACCGTCGCGTTCTGCTGCTTGATCTTCTCCTCGAAGCTGAGGAGCTGCGCCGCAAGGTTGGCGCCGCGCTGGTCGTAGAGCCCCTTCTGGAGCGCGAGATAGGAGGCCTCCCTTGACCGGGCCGACAGGTCCGGGGCGAAGGGCGTGCGGTTCATCTCGGCGGTGGCCCGGGCGATCTGCGCCGTCAGGCCCGCGACCTGCTGCTGCAATTGCCCGACATCGGCCTGCGCGAAGGTGGAGTCGAGGGTCGCGAGCAGCTGGCCCTTGGCGACCGTCTGGCCTTCCTTGACGTCGATGCTCTTGATGATCGAGGGGTCGAGCGCCTGCAGCACGCTGAGCTGCTGCACGGAGACGATCTTGCCGCCCGTGCTCGCCACGATCTTGTCGACCGGCACGGTCAGGGCCACCACGACCCCCGAGACGAGCAGGCCGATCAGCAGCCAGACGGCGGCGCTCACCCCCTTGGGCTGGGGCGTCGCGCAGATCAGGTCGGTCTCCGACTGGAACTGCCGGATCGCCACGGAAGCGGGAAGGTTAGCCACGAGCACCTCGCGTCAGTCTGGGCAACGGGTCGGTCCGGCCCGTCACGGCGTCGTCCATAGGCGCCGCATGGGCGTTCTGGCGGGCCCAGAGGCCGGCATAGATATCCGAGCGGGCG
>CAXUMV010000445.1:0-3054 GCA_964252065.1 uncultured Lichenihabitans sp. | reverse complement strand
TCCTCGGTGTAGACGATGACCTGGGTGTCGGAGAGGTCGGGGATGGCGTCGAGCGGCAGGTGACCCAGCGCGGAAAGGCCGCCGGCCGCCGCGAACAGGCTGGCGATCAGCACCAGCATGACGTTGCGGGCCGACCAGGTGATCAGGCGGGCGATCATCGGGCGTCTCCCGGCGCGGTCAGGCCGGCAAGCGCGGCCTTGAGGTTGCTCTCGGCGTCGATCAGGAAGTTGGCGGAGGTGACGACCCGGTCGCCATCGGCGAGACCGTCCGTGATCTCGGCGAAGCCGGTGCCGCGGCGTCCCGTCCGGACGGGTCGCGGCTCGAACTTGCCGTCGCCCCTGTCGAGGATCACGACGGTGCGGTCGCCGCTGTCGATCACGGCCGTGTCCGGGACGGTGAGGACCGGCGTGGCGCCGCCGGTGGCGATCTCGACGTCGGCGTACATGTCCGGCAGCAGCGCCCCGTCCGGGTTCGGCAGCTCGATGCGGAGCCGGGCCGTGCGGGTCTCCTTGCTGATGGAGGGGTAGACGAGCGCCACCCGCCCCTCGACCATCTTCGCCGAGCCGCGCGGATGCACGGTCACCGGCTGCCCGACGGCGATCACCGGCAGGGCGCTTTCGGGGACATCGGCCAGGACCCAGACGACCGCGAGGTCGGCGAGCTGGAACAAGGTCTCCCCGGCGGGCGCCTTCATGCCCTCGACGGCGGCGCGCCCGACCACGATGCCGCTGCGCGGGGACGGCCACACCAGGCTTGGCGGGACCTCGCGCGTGCGTTCCATCTGCGCGATGACGCTGTCGGGCACGTCGTAGTTCTCGAGGCGGCGGCGGGCGCTTCTGAGGGCCTGGGCGTCGGTGCGGCCCGCGAAGGCGGAGAGGTACTGGGCCGCCGGAGCGAGCAGGTCCGGCCCGTAGACGTGCATCAGCGGCTGGCCCTGGCGGACCATCGAGCCGGTCGTGACGTTCTCGATCCGGTCGATGTAGGCGTCGAAGCGTAGCGCGATGACGGACTTGCGCCGCTCGTCGAGCTGCACCGTGCCGGCGGCCCGCACGGTCGTGGTCAGCGTCCGCATGGTCGCCACCTCGGTCCGGACCCCCGTCCGCTGGAGCCGGCCCGGCGACAGGGTGAGGGTCGCGCCGTCCTCGTCGTCGCCCGTGTAGACCGGGATGTAGTCCATCCCCATCGAGTCCTTCTTCGGCACGGGCGAGGTGTCGGGCAGCCCCATCGGGTTGCGGTAGAAGCGGATCTTTCTCGGGGCCGCGCCGGCCGGGGCCGGTTCGGCCGCTATGGCCGGGGGCGCCTCGAAGCTCACGTCCTCGCTCGCATGCACGGCGAGATAGTCCCGGCCGTCCGCGGTGCGTTTGGGCGCATCGGCATAGTCGGCGTGCCCGTCCGGATCGCGGTAGTAGACGATCGGTCCGACGGGGACGCCAGGCACCATGGGCTCGGCCGCGGCACTCTGCATGCCGCGCCCCTGGAGCCAGGGAAGGGAGGGCAACGCGACACCGCGTTGCCCCGCCCAGTAGCCCCCGGCCCCCGTCGCGACGAGCGCGACGGCGGCGAGGGCCGCTCGGGCTTTTCCCCTCACGGGGTGGCCTTGAACGGCAGCTTGGTTTCGAGCGTGCCGGTCTCGCCCTGGACCTTGGCGCCCAGCGACAGGCGCCAGCCGCCCGCCATCGGCAGGTCGACCTTGAACCGGTAGACGCCGGGCTCGGTCGAGGGGAGCGTGGTGATCGAGGAGGTCATGGTCTCCATGCCGTCGGGCGCCATGTCGATCCGCTGGGCGAAGATGACGGCGTTCGGCACCGCCTTCCCGGATCGCTTGTCGACCAGCCGCACGGCCAGCTCCGTGCCGTCGGCCTTCTTGATCTCCTTCTGAACCAGCTGGAACTGGTAGTCCTCGATGGCCGCCCTGGCCGGCGTGGCCGCGGTCCAGGCAAGTCCCATCAGCGTCGCGATGGCGACGGCCGTCCTTGCATTCGATGTCATGCGAGTTCGTCCTGAAAGCATCGATGCGTCGCGCCAAGGCGCGAGCGGAAGGACGTCAGGGCACGGGACCTCGACCGGCGAACGCCAGATCAGGCCTCGGCTCGGACGCCGGCGATGATGTCAGGCTCGGGGAGGTCTCGGCGGCGGCGGTTCCGGCATGCGGTCGCGGTTGCGATCCGTGACGGACGGTATCAAGGCCGGAAACCACGACAGCCGCGTCGCAGCAGAACCCGCCGAGGCGATGGTCGGCAGGCACTGGACCATGCACAGGGCCGCCCAGGGGCAATCCTTGGGACAGTCGGGACCCTGCTTCAGGGGCGGGGGGCAACACGCCGTCGACCCCGAAAGAGCGGCCCCTGCGGCCGTCATGGCCATGCCATCCATGTCCATGGACCCCATGTCGCCCGAGGACGCCATGGCGGCGGGTGTCGAGGCCTGAACCGCCGGGGTCACCAACGGAGCAAACAGGAGGCCGATCGCCGCGAGGATCGACAGGACACGGGTGAGGATCGGTGTCGTCACAGCGCCTTGTCTAGCATCGCCGCCTTGTCCTGGCGAGCCATGGATCGACGACATCGTGCGAGATGGCCGTGCTCACGGGCGTGATCGGCCGGCCGTCCGCGTGCGAAGCGGGCGGGAGGCTCGCCTTATGCGGCGCTGCGCTCTTGGACAGGGACCGCATCACCGGCGCCGCCGATCGGCCCGAACCGCGTCAACTCGCGAAGGGGCTTGGGCTTGCACAGGAGGTAACCCTGGAGGTCGCTGCAGCCGAGCGCGACCAGCAGGTCGCGTTGCACGTCCGTTTCCACCCCTTCGGCCGTCGTCGCGATCCCCAGGCTGTGGCCGAGGCCGATGATGCATTCGACGATTGCGGAACTCGTCACCGTCGTCCCGAGAAGCGCGACAAAGGACCTGTCGATCTTGAGGCGATCGATCCCGAAGCGGACGAGATGAGTGAGGGACGAGAATCCCGTCCCGAAGTCGTCGAGCGAGATTTGGACCCCTTCGGCGCGCAGGCGCGCGATCGTCGCCTCCGTGCGGCGATCATCGTCGATCAGCGCCGAC
>CAXUMV010000444.1:0-3074 GCA_964252065.1 uncultured Lichenihabitans sp. | reverse complement strand
AACCTCGGCAAGGCCGCCCGCCTCGCGCTCATGACCGGCGCGCTGGTCGTGCCGTTCTACAACGAGCGCCTGCCTCGGGCCCGTTTCGTCACCCATGTGCTCCCGGCCATGACCATGGCGGGGACGGCCGGCGACCCCGCGGCCGTCGAGGAGGCCGTGGCCCGCATGGAGGACGCCCTGCGGCCGCCCATCCTGCGCCTGATCGACCAGTGGTACATGGCGATCTACGCCAAGGCGGCGTGAGCTCCGGCCCTCACCGGGCCAGCAGCGTCAGTTGCTGTGGACCGGCACGGCCGTGGGCGCCGCAGCGACCGTCGCGGGCGCGGGCTGGCGCGGGGTGAAGAAGGCGTCCACGGCCGCGACCACCGAGCCGGACGCCTGGGCGCGCCAGGCGGGGGAGGTCAGCGCCTTGGCGTCCTTCTCGCTGGACAGGTAGCCGAGCTCCAGCAGCACGGAGGGCACGTCCGGCGCCTGCAGCACCTTGAAGCCGGCCGAGCGCTCCGGGTTCTTGTTGAGGTGGGCGATCTTCTGCCAGTAGCCGACCAGCGTGCGCTGGAACAGGTGGGCGTAGGTGCGGGTCTCGCGCCGCGTGAGGTCGAACAGGATGTCGTTGACGCCCGGGGCCTCCGGGGCGGCCTCGACGCCGGCGCGCGCGTCGGCCTGGTTCTCCGTGATGGCGACGCGGGCCGCCTCGGCGTCGGAGGCACGGTCGGAACAGGTGTAGACGGTGGCGCCCGTCACGCCGCTGCTCGCCGACAGCGTGTCGGCGTGGATCGACACGAACAGCGCCGCGCCGGCGTCGCGGGCGACCTTCACCCGGTCGGCGAGGCTGACGAAGCCGTCGCCCCTGCGGGTCAGGACCACCGTATAGCGGCCGGTGGCGTCGAGGGACGCGGCCAGCGCGGTCGCAAAATCGAAGGTGATGGTTTTCTCGACGATGCCCCCGACCCCGCTCGCGCCCGGGTCGACGCCGCCATGGCCGGGATCGATGACGATCACCCGCCGTGCGGGTGAGGCCGCGGGCGGCGTCGGCAGGGCGGCGGCCGGCGCGGGCGGGGGCGCGGCCACGACCGCCGCCATGGCGTCCTTGTGGAAGCTCGCCCGGTCGGTGCGGGCGAGCTCGATGCTCAGCCGCGCCGGCTCGCCGGCGGCGATCGCCGCGGTGGCGACCCGCGTGACACTCGCGGGACCCGCGAGGTCGATGATGACCCGCGACTGGCCGGGCGCGAAGGAGCCGAACCGGAAGGACTTGATCAGCCCGCCCGCGCCCGCTTCGAGACGGCCGACGCTCGGGTCGATCTGGAAGTTCACCTGCGGCAGGTCGATGACCACGCGGTCCGGCGCCTCGAGCACGCTCGCCTGGGCCGCGACGGCCCGGGAGAGATCGATGCTGAGGGTCGTCGCGCCGCCGGCCCGCGCGACGCGGGCCGCGACCGCCATCGGGTCGCCGTCGGGCGGCGCGCCCTCCTCGGGCCCGGCCGCCCGCGCGGCCAGGCCGGCGACGATGAGGCCCGCGGCCAGGGCGGCGGTCAGCCAGCGGGGGGGTCGGCGTCCGGTCGACACGGCCGATTGCCATTCCTTGAGGGTGGTCGGGCGGGAGGCCGCGTCGGCGGCACCCCTTGCCTGTAATTGATAGGACATTGGTGAGGGGCGGTTAAGGAACTGTTCGCATCACGGGCGGCTTCGATGTCACCCGTTGCGCGGAAGCGACAGGCCGCGGCAAACCTTGCCAAGCGGGCCGGGAGTCCCTAGTAAGAATCGTCCCGGTCCGGCGACACGCTCGGCCGTGCACGTCAGTCCCTGCCGTCTTCAGGCTTGACGCTTCTCCGCGGTCCTTTTTTCAGGGCCGGAGCCGGAGAGCCGCTCGATAAGCTTCAGCGTCGGCCTCGGCGCTGCGCGTCGGCTGGGATGCCCGAGGGCGCAGCCCTCGCGCAATCGCTTAGGTCTGGCACGATGGCTTACCCGGAACGGGGACACCAAACACAACGACGTCCCGCCGCGCATCGTCCGGTCCCGGACGGCTGTTCCAGCCCGTCGCGCCGCCCGCCGGTCCTGCCACCGCTTCATTCCGTCGGACGGCATCGTGCCGTTCCGCGGCCGTTCTTTTCCCTACCAGCGCAGGACGCCATGCCGTCCGGCGTCCGGTCCCTCCGGCCACGCGCCGACAGACCGGCGTCGCCCGCCGTGCCGCCTGCCCAGAAACAGAGTTCATCATGGGCAACAAGATGCTTATCGATGCCGCGCATCCGGAGGAGACCCGCGTGGTCGTCCTGCGCGGCAACCGGATCGAGGAGTTCGACTTCGAGGCGGCCAGCAAGCGGCAGCTTCGCGGCAACATCTATCTCGCCAAGGTAACCCGGGTCGAGCCGTCGCTGCAGGCCGCCTTCATCGAGTATGGCGGCAACCGGCACGGCTTCCTGGCCTTCTCGGAAATCCATCCCGACTATTACCAGATCCCGGTCGCCGACCGGCAGCAGCTCCTCGAGGACGAGGCGCGGTCGGCCGAGGAGGACGAGGAGGAGCCGCGCGGCGGCTCCGGCGGCCAGGGCGGCAATGGCGGCAGCGGCCATCGCCGCAGCCGGCGCCACCGCAGGGGCGGAGGCCGGGAGTCGGCCGAGCGGCGCGCGACGAGCAGCGACGAGACGATCACCTCCGAAGCCGAGGCGTCCCTCGAGGGCGAGGCGCCGGAGCCTGCGGCCGAACTGCCCTTCGCGGGCGACGGCGAGACGGTCTCCACGGGCGACCTGCCGGCGGGCGAGGAGGAGGCCGGCCTCGTCACGGCTGCCGGCGCCGTCGACGACCAGCCCGCCTGGACCTCTGCTCCCCTCGAGGACGAGGTCTCGCCCGAGGCGACCGATGTGCCCGTCGAGGCCGAGGCCACGACCCTCGAGGACGAGGATGACGCGCCCGAGGACGTCGGCGCCTCGGACGGCCGCGAGATCGCTCCCCTCGAGCTCCGCGAGGCACCCCGGCCCGACGCCGAGCCCCAAGAAAGCGAGACGCACGAGTCCGAGCCCCACGATGCCGACGGGCACGAGGACGACATCGTCGAGCAGCTCGGCGGCGACGCCCTC
>CAXUMV010000443.1:0-3081 GCA_964252065.1 uncultured Lichenihabitans sp. | reverse complement strand
ACCTACTACGTGGTGGCCCACTTCCACTACGTGCTGTCGCTCGGCGCGGTGTTCGCGCTGTTCGCCGGGTTCTACTACTGGTTCCCGAAGATGTCGGGCTACATGTACAACGAGGGCTTGGGCAAGATTCACTTCTGGCTGATGTTCATCGGCGTGAACGTCACCTTCTTCCCCCAGCATTTCCTGGGTCTCGCCGGGATGCCGCGGCGTTACGTCGACTACCCGGACGCCTACGCGTTGTGGAACGAGATCTCGTCTGTCGGCGCCCTGCTGTCGGGAGCCACGGTGTTCCTGTTCCTCTACATCATCTACGAGGCGTTCCAGGCCAAGCGCGTGGCCGGCGACAATCCCTGGGGGGCCGGCGCCACGACGCTCGAGTGGACGCTGTCCTCGCCGCCGCCGTTCCACCAGTTCGAGACCCTGCCGCGCATCACGGGCGGCAACCACTGAACGGTCCGTGCGGACGCCCGACGCGGCGTCGGCGGCGACCCTCCGACGAGACCCTGGCCTCCTGGATCTCGTCGCCTCACACCAGGTTGAAGCCGGCATGAGTCTGGTCACCGAGACCGAGTCGTTTGGGCCCGCCACCTTTGCGGGCGGCTCCCACGCGATGCCGGGCGACTATATCGAGCTGCTCAAGCCGCGCGTGATGTCGCTTGTCATCTTCACGGCGCTGGCCGGCATGGCCGTGGCGCCCGGGCATGTCGACCTCGTGACCGGCTTCACGTCACTCCTGGCCATCGCGGTCGGCGCCGGCGCCTCCGGGGCGCTGAACATGGCCTACGACGCCGACATCGACGCGATCATGACGCGGACCGCTAAGCGGCCCATCCCGGAAAACCGGGTGTCGCGGGGCGAGGCCACCGGTTTCGGCGTCGTGCTGTCGGTCTTCAGCGTGATCCTGCTGGGGCTGGCCTCGAACGCGCTGTCGGCGGCGCTGCTCGCGGGCACCATCCTGTTCTACGCCGTCGTGTATACGGTGTGGCTGAAGCGCTGGACGCCGCAGAACATCGTGATCGGCGGGGCGGCGGGCGCCCTCCCGCCGATGATCGGTCAGGCGGCCGTGACGGGCGCCGTCCATGTCGACACGATCGTCCTCTTCGCCATCATCTTCATCTGGACGCCGCCGCATTTCTGGGCGCTGGCGCTCGTGAAGTCGGACGAGTACGCCCGGGTCGGCATCCCGATGATGCCCAACGTCAAGGGCCCGGACCGCACCCGGACGGAAATCCTCGCCTACAGCGTGGTCCTCGTGCCGGTCACGCTGGCGCCCTGGGCGACCGGGGCCGCGGGCACGGCTTACGGGATCTTGGCTCTCGTGACGGGCGCGCTGATGCTGGCCCTGGCGGTCAGGGTCTATCGGCGCCGCACCGGTACGGCCGCGGACAAGGCCGCGATGCAGCTCTTCGGCTACTCGATCCTCTACCTCATGGTGCTGTTCGCGATGCTGCTGGCCGAACACAGCCTGGCCCTTGCGGAGCGTTTCCATTGGTGACCGGCGACGGGCATACCCCTCCGGTGCGCTACACGCTGAGCCCCGCCCAGCAGCGCAGCCGCCGCTTGCGCAACGTCGCCCTGGCACTCGCCATCGCGGTGCTGGTGGTGCTGTTCTACGTGATGACCATCGCCAAGATGGGCGCGGGCTTCATCGACCGTCCGATCTGAGATCCGTCATGGCAGGCCCCGATACTCTCGAAGCCCGGCGCAGGCGCCGCATCCTGGTTCCCGCCGGCGTCGTCTGCGGGGTTGTCCTCTCCCTCGGCATGTCGTTCGCGGCCGTGCCCCTCTACCGCGTCTTCTGCCAGGCGACCGGGTTCGGGGGGACGACCCAGCGGGCGGACCAGGCCGCGACCCATCGCGGCAAGCGGTCGATCGCAGTGCGCTTCGATGCCAACGTCGCCCCCGGCCTGCCGTGGCGGTTCGAGCCCGAGGTGCCCGAGGTGACCCTGCGCACCGGGGAGACGGCGACGGTCTACTTCAAGACGACCAACACCGCCGACCACGAGACGGTCGCCGAGGCGCAGTACAACGTGACGCCGGACGTCGCCGGGCTCTACTTCGACAAGATCGCCTGCTTCTGCTTCAGCCAGCAGCGGCTCGGGCCGCACGAGACTCTCGAGATGCCGGTCGTGTTCTTCCTCAACCCGGCGTTGGAGGAGGACGAGACGATGGACGGCATTGATACGCTGACCTTGTCCTACACCTTTTTTGCGCCGAAGACGGCCGGCCGTCCGGTGGCCGCGGCCGGGCCAGCGACCTCGGCCAAGCCGAAGCTGTGAGCATGCCCCGGCCGCTTCCCTTGACCGGCCCATCCGGAGCGGGCAAATCCGGGATGCGGGCGACCGGCGGGCCTCGGCCCGCGGCCGCCGACCTGTTGTAGAGCGGAACGAGGACCGACATGGCCGACGCCCATGCCAAGCCGAACCACGACTACCACCTCGTCCCGCCCAGTCCCTGGCCCCTGGTGGGGTCGGTCAGCGCCTTCCTGTCCGCGGTCGGCGCCGTCACCTGGATGAAGCATATGGGGGCGTTCGCCCCTTACGTGTTCGGCGTCGGCATGCTCGGCGTCATCTACACGATGGCGGCGTGGTGGACGGACGTCGTCGACGAGGCCCAGCACGGCGACCACACCCGCGTGGTGCAGATCAGCCACCGCTACGGGATGATCCTCTTCATCGCCTCGGAGGTCATGTTCTTCGTCGCGTGGTTCTGGGCCTACTTCAACGTCAGCCTGTATCCCGGCGAGGCGATCGAGTACTTGCGTTCGCAGTTCACCGGCGGACACTGGCCCCCCAAGGGCATCGAGCCGTTCGATCCCTTCCACCTGCCGCTGTTCAACACCCTGATCCTGCTGACCTCCGGCACGACCGTGACCTGGGCGCACCATGCGCTGCTGCACAACGACCGTGCCTCCCTGAAGGTGGGCCTGATCTGCACGGTCGTGCTCGGCGCCCTGTTCAGCTGCGTGCAGGCCTACGAGTACGCGCACGCCGATTTCGCTTTTTCAGGCAACATCTTCGGCGCGACATTCTTCATGGCGACCGGCTTCCACGGCTTCCATGTGCTGATCGGCACCATCTT
>CAXUMV010000442.1:0-3082 GCA_964252065.1 uncultured Lichenihabitans sp. | reverse complement strand
GGCGGCCGGCGCAGCAGCAGCGACATCTGCCGGTAGGCGACCGCCTGCTTGCTGAGATCGTCGTAGGTGATGAGCGCGTGCATCCCGTTGTCGCGGAAATACTCGCCCATCGCGCAGCCCGCGAAGGGGGCGAGGAACTGCATCGGGGCGGGATCGGAGGCCGTGGCCGCGACCACGATTGAGTAGTCCATCGCCCCGTTCTCTTCCAAGACCTTGACGAACTGGGCGACGGTCGAGCGCTTCTGGCCGATGGCGACGTAGACGCAGTAGAGCTTGGCGCCCTCGTCGGTGCCGGTGTTGATCGACTTCTGGTTCAGCATCGCGTCGAGCGCGATGGCGGTCTTGCCGGTCTGCCGGTCGCCGATGATCAGCTCGCGCTGGCCGCGGCCGACGGGGATCAGCGCGTCGACGGCCTTGAGGCCCGTCGCCATGGGCTCGCTCACCGACTTGCGGGGAATGATGCCGGGCGCCTTCACGTCGACGCGGGCGCGCTTCTCGGCGACGATCGGCCCCTTGCCGTCGATGGGATTGCCGAGCGCGTCCACCACGCGGCCGAGCAGGCCCTTGCCGACCGGCACGTCCACGATGGCGCCGGTCCGCTTGACGGTCTGGCCTTCCTTGATATCGCGGTCGGTGCCGAAGATCACAATGCCGACGTTGTCGCTCTCGAGGTTCAGCGCCATGCCGCGCACCCCGGTCTCGAACTCGACCATCTCGCCGGCCTGGACGTTGTCGAGGCCATAGACGCGCGCGATGCCGTCGCCGACGGACAGAACCTGTCCGACTTCCGTGACTTCGGCCTCGTTGCCGAAGTTCTGGATCTCCTTCTTCAGGATGTCGGAAATTTCAGCGGCGCGGATATCCATCAGCCGACCTCTTTCATGCGGGTCCGTAAGGTGTTGAGCTTGGTGCGAAGCGAGCCGTCGACCATGCGGCTGCCGAGCTTGACCACGAGCCCGCCGATGATGGCGGGATCGACCTTGACGTCGAGGGCGACGGACTGGCCGCCAGTCGCCTCGTTCAGGGCGGATTTGAGGGCCGCGAGGTGCTCGTCCGACAAGGGTTCGGCAACCGTCACCTGGGCGCGCACGACCTTGCGGTGCGCATCGTTCAGCTTGTTGTAGTCGGCGATCATCCGGCGCACGGCGAACAGCCGCCGCTTGCTGGCCACGAGCTTCAGGAAGTTGGACGCGAGCCCGCCGATGCCGGCCCGCGTCAGCAGGGCGTCGAGCGCGCGGCTCTGGTCGTCGACCGAGAAGACGGGGCTTCGCACGAGCCGCTGGAGATCGGGGCTTTCGTCGATCAGGTCGGCGAAGCCCTTGAGGTCGGCGCTCACCTGATCGATGGCGCCCGCATCGCTCGCAAGGTCGAAAAGGGCGAGGGCGTATCGCCCCGCCATTCCGGAAACGATGGTCTCGACTCCCGGGAGGGCGGTGGTCTGCCTCAACGGCCCCCCGGCGCCCGCTCGTGAAGCCGGCACCGTCGCCCATCGGCCGCATCTGAAGAGGAAAGTTGCCGACGTTTCAAGCACGTTGCAACCTTCAGAGCCCGGGTCACGTAACATAGGCCTTTTTACGGTGCAAGGACGGTTGGCCCGTGCCGCCCCTCGGTTGGCGCCTCGGTCCCCAGGCTCTTTCGCCCGAGGTCCGGCGGCCCCTACCCTGCCCGGCGCAGGAGCGCCGACACGGCGCCACGGATCGCATGGTAGACCGTCTTGGCGTGACGCCGGGCCGTGGCGCGCAGCCTGAGCCGCGCGGCCGCGCGGGCGAAGCAGGCGGCGTTCTCGCCCGGACAGGCCACCAGCACGTCGGCGACCTCCATCCGTCCGGTCCAGATCCCGTCGATCATCGGATGGTCCGGCACGGCGCAGCTGTCGGTCAGGGCGATGGCGGGGTCCCGGCGCTGGCACTCCGCCATGGCGAGGGCGAGCAGCTTGCCGGGCGAGTGCCGGGCGCGGGCCTCGTCGTAGGCCGTCTTCCAGTAGAAGGCCCGGTCCTGGCTCCTGAGCACGATCCCCATCGCGACGGGCGCGCCATCGACCTCCAGCGCATCGATGCGGCAGAGGCCCTGCGCCGCCATGAGGCGCAGCATGGTGCGGGTGAAGGTCGACAGGTGTCCGTCGGCCAGCAGGGCCGTGCCGCGGGCGCCCTTCCAGCCGCGCGCCTCGAGCTCGAGGAAGCGCTCGGTCGCGGCCCGCACCGCCTCCATGCTGGTCGCCGAACGCAGCACCGGCGCCCCGAGCCGCCGTGCCTGCCGCCGCAGCTCCTTGAGGCGCTTGGCGGAGGGTCCGGCCGAGGCCGGGCTGCCGTCGAGCACCGCCCGTGCGCGCGTCTCGAGCAGGGCGAGGCGGCGGCGCCCGCCGTCCTCGAGAAGGCGCATCAGCGCCCCGCTCCGTGGCACGCCGCGGACCAGGAGCCCGCCCCGCGTCCGCGGGTCGGCGGCGAGCCAGCCCAGCATGGCGTCGAGCGCGGCGGCGCCCCGCTCGACATCCAGCAGCGGCGCGCTCAGGACCCATTGCGGGTTTCGCCACGCCTCGGCGACGGGCGTCAGCACCGGGCGCGATCCCTGCAGGGCCAGGAGGCCGATGAGGGTCGGCGCCGCCGCGGGCCCGTCCCAGCACAGCAGGAAGCGCGGCCGCTGCGCATGCGGGAAATGCATAACGGCCGGCAGCGCGAAGCCCGGCTCGAGGAAGACGTTGGGCTCGACCGCGCGCGCCGCGAGTGCCGTCCAGGCGGGCACGTGCTCCTCGATGCCGAGCCCCTCGCAAAGCTCGACGACCACGCCCGACCGGGGCGCGACGGCGCGGGGGGCGCGGCGTGCGGCCGCCCCCTCGCGCAACGCGTGATCAGCCTGGAACGGCGCCATGGCCCGGTGGGAATGCTGCATCCAGAACGGAAGCGAAGTCGCGACCATGACAGCCAATCCTTGTCGAATCGTCCATGCGGCGACAGCTGTCCGCAAATGGGACGGCGGTGGCGCGACGGGCGCTTTGCTCTCCCTCGCGCTTCACGAAGGATGCCACCGCCAGCAGGACCGGATCGGGACGTCCGCGGGGTGGCTACAGCCGCAGGATACCGCGGGC
>CAXUMV010000441.1:0-3084 GCA_964252065.1 uncultured Lichenihabitans sp. | reverse complement strand
CTGCGGGCCGCCTGCGAGCAGGTGCGGGACGCGCGCCGGCGCGGCGTCCCGGTCCAGGGCCTGTGCGTCTACCCCGTGATGGATTATCCGGGCTGGATCGACGACCGGCACTGCCGCTGCGGCCTCATCGAGGCCTCCGCGGACTGGGCGGGGCGCCGGGTCGATCCCGCCATGGCGGACGCCATGGAGGCGCTGCGACCCTCGGGAGCCTCGAACCTCCGGAGCTGATGCGCGGCCCTCGCGTTCAGAACCAGCCCTTGAGCTTCAGAAAGACGGCCGGCACGACCGCGCTGAGGATGATCAGGAACCAGCCCCAAGCGTAGCCGTAGGTCCAGTCGAGCTCCGGCATCCCCTTGAAGTTCATCCCGTAGAGGCCGACCACGAAGGTCGGCGGGATGCCGAGCACCGAGAAGATGGTCAGCAGCCGGAACAGGCGGTTCTGATCGATGTTGATGAAGCCCAGCGTCGAATCGAGCAGGAACTGCACCTTGTCGGTCAGCCGCGTCTCGTAGTCGTTGAGCGCTGTGATGTCCTGGCGGAGCGTCTTGATCCGCCCCTTGGCGCCCGCCGGGATGCCGTCGGGCGCGTTGGCCGCGACGAAGGCCAGCATGCGGCCGATGCCGAGCATGCTGTCGCGGATGTTCGAGGTGAGGTCGCCGCTGCGGCCGATGGCCTTGAGGATCGCCTGCAGGTCCGCCTCGTAGCGGATGGGCTTCATGCGGCCGCCCTGCTCGGCCCCGCCGTGGAAGATGTGCCGGGACACCTCGTCGAGATCGGCGCCGACCCGCTCCATGCCGTCGGACAGCCGGTCGATCACCGTCTCGAGGAGGCCGACGAAGACGTCGACGGGCTGATGGATCGTCTGGTCGCCCGGCGCGCTGTGCCGCTCGATGTAGTCGGTGAAGGACCGCAACGTCTCGGTGCGGATCGTGACGAGGAGGGCGGCGTTGAGCACGAAGCCGACGGTGGTCGTGTTCAGGATCTTCTCCGTGTCGCGGAACACGACCGGGGTGAAGACCTGGACCGTTTCGCCATCAAAGCGAAGCCGGTTCGAGGTCTGCAGGTCGCCAAGGGCCTCGTCCTCCGGCAGGGCGACGTGGATGAAGCGCTCCACGAAGCGCAGCTCCTCGGGGGTGGGATCCAGGAGATCGACCCAGACCACGCCGGAGGGCAGCGTGGTCGCCGCGAGATCGCAGGCGACCTCGTCCCGGCTGCCGCAATTGTCGTAGAGCTTCAGCATGGCGTCCCCGGGCGCTGTTCCGCCCTCTTCGGCGAATTCCGCTGCAGCCGCAAGGCGGAAGCGGGCCTCAGCGCGTCGAGCGGCGGATCGCGTGGCGCTCGGGCACCTGCCCCGGCCCGGGGTTCAGCAGGCGGCGGAAGTCATCGCGCTTCTCGTGGTTCGAGGCGATCACGCGGCCGAGCGGCACCCCGACGTCCACGAGCACCGCCTCGGACAATTGCAGGCTCGCCTCGATGGTCTCGGGGACGGCATCGGTGGCGCCGAGGTCATAGAGGCGCTGGGCGTGCGCCGCATCGCGGGCGCGGGCGACGATGGTGAGCTCGCCCCGGGCGGCCCGCCCGGCCGTCACGACCTGTTCGACGATCCGGTAGGCGTTGATGGTAACGACCAGCGCCGGCGCCTGCTCGAGCCCGCAGCGGTGCAGGAAGTCGGGCCGCGTCGCGTCGCCGAAATAGATCGGCACGCCGGCCTCGCGCTCGCGCGCCACCACTGCCGGATCGTCGTCGATGGCCAGGAACGGCAGCTTGTGCACGGCCAGCATCTCGCCGACGAGCCGCCCGACGCGGCCGTAGCCCACGATGATGATCCGCGGGCGGCCATCGCCGGGGGGCGGCTCGGCGGGCGCCGGGAGCTCCGCGGCCTGGCGCAGGCGGCGGCCGAGGCGCTCGGCGACCAGCACGACGCCCGGGATCGCGACCATGGTCAGGGTGACGGCGACGAGGAGATCCTGGCCGATGCCGGCCGGCAGCGCGCCGGCCCCGACCAGCCCGCCCACGATCACGAAGGCGAACTCGCCGCCCGGCCCGAGCAGCAGGGCGACCTCCGCATTGACCCGCAGCGGCAGCCGGACCGCGAGCCCCGCGGCGAAGAGGAGCGCCGACTTTATCGCCATCAGCCCGAGCGCAAGCGCCAGGACCCGCAGGGGATCGGCCAGGAGGCGCGACAGGTCGAGCCCCGCCCCGACCGAGACGAAGAACAGCCCGAGCAGAAGCCCCTGGAAGGGCCGGATCGTCACCTCGATCTCGCGGCGGAACTCGGTCTCGGCCAGCAGCAGCCCGGCCAGGAAGGCGCCGAGCGCCATGGACAGCCCGCTCGCCGCCGCGACCGCGCTCGTCAGGATGACGACGAACAGGCAGGCCGCCATGAACAGTTCGGTCGAGCGGGCGGCCGCGACATGGTGGAACAGCGGCCGCAGCACCCATCGCCCGATCACCAGGATGGCCCCGAGCGCGACCACCGCCGGCGCGAGGGTCAGAAGCACGCCGAGCCCGCGTCCGCCGTCCGGCCCCGGGCTCGACAGCAGAGTCACGCCGAACAGCAGCGGCGCGACGGCGAGGTCCTGGAACAGCAGCACCGCGAAGGCGGCGCGTCCGGCGCCCGAGGCGAGGCGCTTGCGTTCGGCCATGACGGGCAGCACGATGGCCGTGGAGGAGAGCGCCAGCGCGCCCCCGAGCAGCAGGGCGACGGGCGCGGCGATCGACAGCGCGATACCGATCAGCCCGAGCATGAGCCCGGAGACGATGACCTGCAGCGGCCCGAGCCCGAAGACCAGCCGCCGCATCGCGGTCAGGCGCTCGAAGGAGAGTTCGAGCCCGATCATGAACAGCAGGAACACGACCCCGAACGCCGCGACCCCGGCCACCCGCTCGACGTCGTTGAGCGTGTAAGGCGCGAGCATCGGATAGGGCGCGAACAGCCGCCCCAGCCCGAACGGCCCGAGCGCGACGCCTGCGGCGATGAAGCCGAGCACCGGGCTGATGCGCAGCCGGTGGAACACCGGCACCACGATCCCGGCGGTCGCCAGGAAGACGAGCGTCTCGCGCGTTCCGGCCGGAAAGGTGGGT
>CAXUMV010000440.1:0-3087 GCA_964252065.1 uncultured Lichenihabitans sp. | reverse complement strand
CGCCCACGTCGAGGAAGTTGGCCGGCGCCTCGCCGTAGAGCTTGATGATGTCCATGGTCGCCATGGCGAGGCCGGCGCCGTTGACCATGCAGCCGATGGTGCCGTCGAGCGTGATGTAGTTGAGGTCGTACTTCGACGCCTCGATCTCCTTGGCGTCCTCCTCCGTCTCGTCGCGCAGCGCCGCGATGTCGGGGTGGCGGAACATGGCGTTGCCGTCGAACGACATCTTGGCGTCGAGGCAGCGGAGCGCGCCGTCCTTGGTGACGATCAGGGGATTGATCTCCAGCATCTCCATGTCCTTGCCCGTAAAGGCCGCATAGAGCTGCCCGAGCAGCCTCGCCCCGCTTTTTGCGAGATCACCCTCAAGGCCGAGCGCTTTGGCCAGCGCGCGGCCGTGATGGGGCAGGATGCCGGTCGCGGGGTCGACCGGGAAGCTGTGAATGCGCTCGGGCGAGGAGTGGGCCACCTCCTCGATGTCCATGCCGCCCGCCGTCGAGGCCACGACCGAGACCCGCGAGGTCTTCCGGTCGACCAGCATCGAGAGATAAAGCTCCTTCTCGATGTCCGAGCCGTCCTCGATGTAAAGGCGGTTGACCTGCTTGCCGGCCGGGCCGGTCTGCACGGTGACGAGCGTCGAGCCGAGCATCTCGCCCGCGAACGTCTTGACCTCCTCGACCGATCGGGCGAGCCGGACGCCGCCCTTCTCGCCGGCCCTGGGCTCCTTGAACCGGCCCTTGCCACGCCCGCCCGCATGGATCTGCGACTTCACCACCCAGAGCGGGCCGCCGAGCTCGGTCGCGGCCGCCTCGGCCTCGGCCGCCCGCATGATCGGCACGCCGCGCGAGACTGGCACCCCGAACTCCTTCAGGACCGCCTTGGCCTGGTATTCATGGACGTTCATGGCGGAGTGTCCTCGGGGTGGGGAGATCAGCCGGCGAGGCTGGGGTCGATGGCCTTGCAGTCATCGATCAGGCCCTGCACCGAGGCGACGGACTTGGCAAACATGTCCCGCTCGTCCTTGGCCATCTCGATCTCCAGGATGCGCTCGACCCCGCCCTCGCCGATCACTACCGGAACGCCGATGAACACGCCCTTGAGGTCGTACTCGCCGTCGAGGTAGGCGGCGCAGGGCAGCACGCGCTTCTTGTCCTTGAGATAGCTCTCCGCCATCGCGATGGCGGAGGACGCCGGGGCGTAGAAAGCCGAGCCGGTCTTCAGGAGGTTGACGATCTCGCCGCCGCCCTTGCGGGTCCGCTCGACGATGGCGGCGATCTTGTCGTGCGTGGTCCAGCCCATCGTGACGAGGTCGGGCAGCGGGATGCCGGCGACGGTCGAGTAGCGGACGAGCGGCACCATGTCGTCGCCATGCCCGCCCAGCACGAAGGCCGTGATGTCCTCGACCGAGACCTTGAACTCCTCGGCCAGGAAGAAGCGGAAGCGGGCCGAATCGAGCACGCCCGCCATGCCGACCACCTTGTTGGGGGGCAGGCCGCAGGCCTTCTGCAGCGCCCAGACCATGGCATCGAGCGGGTTGGTGATGCAGATCACGAAGGCGTCGGGCGCGTGCGTCCTGATCCCCTCCCCGACCGCGCTCATGACCTTGAGGTTGATGCCCAGCAGGTCGTCGCGGCTCATGCCCGGCTTGCGCGGCACGCCGGCGGTCACGATCACGACGTCGGCCCCGGCGAGGTCGGCGTAGGAGGAGGTGCCCCGGAGGCCGACATCGAACCCCTCGACCGGCGCGGACTCGGCGAGATCGAGCGACTTGCCCTGCGGGACGCCGTCCACGATGTCGAACAGCACCACGTCCCCGAGCTCCTTCAGGCCCGCGAGATGCGCGAGAGTCCCGCCGATCTGCCCGGCCCCGATCAGAGCGATTTTGTTTCGCGCCATGCAACGTCACCTTCCTGCACCGATCCGGCTGGAGGTCCGGATGGGGTGGTGGGCCCTCGGGTCAGCGTCGCGGCTGAGCGCCCGGAACAGCGAGCCGGCGCAAGGGCGTCATCGATGGCGCTGTTTCACTCCAAACGGCCGGGCGTTGCAACCCCGCGCAGGCGCGGGACGCCGATTTTGCCCGATCTTTCCGGCTGTTCGCGCGGCCGCCGGCGGAGCCCGCGCGGCCGGCTCCGGCGCAGGCCGACGTGCGGCGTCTGCGCACATGGCGGACGCGGGGGCGATACCATCTCGCTCGGGGCTGCATTATGATGGTCGAAGCACAGGCGCCGGCCTGCCGCCCCCAGCGCAATGGACGTCCGATGCAACCGGTTCAGCTCAAGATGGCCCGCGCGGCGCTCGCCCTGTCGGTCGACGACCTCGCCTCGCTCGCCGGCCTGTCGCATGTCGAGATCGGCCGGCTCGAGAGCGGAGAGGCGGGCGACGAGGACTTGGCCGGGCGGCTGCGCGCCGTCTTCGAGGAGCGGGGCATCGAGTTCATCGACCAGGACACCGTCAAGGCCCGGACCTCACATACGGCCGACACGGTGCCGCTGGAGGATCTCAACTCGGAAAACGACGAATGAGCCGCGCGCCGGCGCTCCCCAGCCTTATGGCCGCCGCCCTGGCCCTGCTGATCCCTTCGGCCTGCTGCGCCGCGGAGGCGCCCTATCCCTTCGAAGGGACGTGGATCCGGGCGGAGCACAGCTGCACGCCTCAGACCGTGCGGGCCCGGACCTACACGGCCCGGGAGGTCGTGTCTCCCCTCGGCCATTGCTCCATCCGGCGCGTCGCCGCCAGCGGCAGCCTGTTCGAGCTGGTCGAGGACTGCCGCCGGAACGACCGGCCGCAGACCGTGACCGAGACCCTGCGGCTGACCTCGGCCGATACCATGACGGTGAAGCGCCAGCTTTCGCGCCTCAAGATCCCCCGCCAGCTCCGCTACGCGCGCTGCACGATCGCGGGCGCCGCCGCCCAGCCCTCGGGTCCCCCGCATCCGACCCGGGCCCCCGAGCCTAAGCCGCGCCCTTGACGGTCGGGCGAACCGCCCGTGGTCGGCGCCCAGGGCTACGAACGTGGGTCAACAGACGATGCCAGCCGGTGTGCCCCTTCGCCCCGCTTGCGGGGAGAAGGTGCCCGACAGGGCGGATGAGG
>CAXUMV010000439.1:1420-3090 GCA_964252065.1 uncultured Lichenihabitans sp. | reverse complement strand
GACGTCGTTGTGCTTGGTCGCGTGGTTGAGGCGCTTGTAGTGGTTGTGCACCGCCACCGACAGCACGCGCTTGGCCTGCGGCTGGCCGATCACGTAATCGTCCAGGACCTTGCAGATTTCCTTCGGGGTCGGAATGCCGTCGCGCCTGTTGACCAGCGAGGATTTGTTCTCCTCACGGATGATGTCCATGCAAAGCTCGACGCATTCGTCGCAGATGAACACGGTGGGGCCGGCAATCAGTTTGCGGACCTCGTGCTGGCTCTTGCCGCAAAAGGAGCAGTACAGCGTATTCTTCGAGTCGCTGCCGCCGGCTTTGCTCATTGAACTCTCCGTTGGGCCAGCCCCGTCAAGGGCCGACCGTTTCCAGATGTTAAGGGTCTATCGCTAATAAAATGTAGCGGCTGGACCCTGCAGACCCCCATCGCCGGTGTGGTGGCCCGCCTCGCTTACACTCGTTCGGACCGGCGCAATCACGCCGGTCTCCGCGCCGATGCAACCATCAACCCCCGGACAGATCAAGGGGCAGGTGGCGCCGCCCTTATTTGCCGTCCGCCGGCTCCTCGAACCGCTTGGCCTCGACCTTGTCGACGATGCCGAACTCCTGGGCCTCCTCGGCGGTCATGAAGTGGTCGCGGTCGAGCGTCCGCTCGATGGTGTCGTAGTCCTTGCCCGTGTGCTGGACATAGATGTCGTTGAGACGCTTCTTGATCTTCATGATGTCTTCCGCATGGCGGAGGATGTCGGACGCCTGCCCCTGGAAGCCGCCGGAGGGCTGGTGGACCATGATGCGGGCGTTGGGCAGCGCGAAGCGCATGCCGGCTTCGCCGGCGCACAGCAGGAGGGAGCCCATCGAGGCCGCCTGCCCGATGCACAAGGTCGACACCTTCGGGCGGATGAACTGCATCGTGTCGTAGATCGCCAGGCCCGCGGTCACGACGCCGCCGGGCGAGTTGATGTAGAGCGCGATCTCCTTCTTGGGGTTCTCGGCCTCGAGGAACAGCAACTGGGCGATCACCACGGAGGCCATGTGGTCCTCCACGGGTCCCGTCAGGAAGATGATGCGCTCACGCAGCAGGCGAGAATAGATGTCGAAGCCGCGCTCGCCGCGGCTCGTGTTCTCGATGACCTGCGGAATGAGATACTGGGCGTAGACGTCGCGGGGGTCTCTCATTCCGGGTGTTCCTGCTAGTCGCACAAGGCGGGTGCCCTGCCGGCCGAATGTATGCGCTGCGGCGGACACCACAACCCCTCGGGCAACGTGACGCCGTCAACCTTCGCGAAGCTTGCGTCGCCCGCCGTTCTCAGGCGGTCTCGCCCGCGGGTTCGGCGGGCTGTTCCACCTCGGTCTCCACCGCGATCTCGGCACGGCCGAGCGCGGCTTCCAGCGCGTCGCCCTCGGGCTTGAACAGCTCCTCGCGCGACACGGGCCTGTCGGTCACGTTAGCAAGGGCGATGATGTGGTCGACGACCTTCTCCTCGAACAGCGGGGCGCGCAGTTCGCCCAGCGCCCGCGGGTTCTTGCGGTAGTAGTCGAAGAGCTGCTTCTCCTGGCCGGGATATTGCCGCAGCAGTTCGAACATCGATTGCTGGACCTCCTCGTCGTCGACCTTCACCTGGGCGCCCTCGCCCACCTCGGCGAGCACGAGGCCCAGGCGCACGCGCCGCTCGGC
>CAXUMV010000439.1:0-1410 GCA_964252065.1 uncultured Lichenihabitans sp. | reverse complement strand
AGCGGCCGCCGCGCTGCTGCTCGGCCAAGACCTGGCGCCAGATGTTGTCGAACTCCTGCTCGACCAGCCCCTCGGGCAGCTCGAAGGAGTATTTCTTGTCCAGCGCATCGAGCAGGCGCCGCTTAAGCTTCTCCCGCGACGCCTTGGCCAGCTCGCCCTCCATGCGGGAGCGCACGGCCGTCTGCAGGGCCGCAAGATCGTCGAAGCCGAAGGTCTTGGCGAAGGCATCGTCGATCGTGACCTCGCCGGGCGCGGCGATCGCCTTGACCGTGACGTCGAAGGAGGCCGGCTTGCCGGCCAGGGCATCCGACATGTAGTTGTCCGGGAAGGTCACCTCCACGGTCCGCTGCTCGCCCGGCCGCGCGCCGACGAGCTGCGGCTCGAAGCCCGGGATGAAGCTGCCCGACCCCAGCACCACGTCGATGTCGGTGCCGGTGCCCCCTTCGAACACCTCGCCGTCGACCCGGCCTTCGAAATCGACCGTCACCTTGTCGCCGTCGGCCGCCACGGCCTCCTCGCCCTCGCGGGGCGTATAGGTGCGGTTCTGGTCCGCCATGCGGTCGAGGGCCTTGCCCACCTCGGTGTCCTCGACGACCGCCACGGGCCGCTCGAGCTCGATCGCCTCAAAGGTGCCGGTCTCGAACTTCGGCAGGGTCTCGAGCGCCACCGTGAAGGCGAAGTCGCCCTGGGCTTCCATGGCCTTTTCGAGCTCGGCCTGATCGCCCGCAAGATCGATCTTCGGCTCGAGGGCGAGCCGCAGCCCGTTGTCCTCGACGATCTTGCGGTTCGCCTCGTTGACGGCGTTCTGGACCACGTCGCCCATGACCTGCCGCCCGTAGAGGCGCTTGAGGTGGGACATGGGCACCTTGCCGGGCCGGAACCCGTTGATCTTGACCTTGTCCTTGAGGCCGGTGAGCTCGCCCTCGAGGCGCGAGGCGAGGTCGGCGGCGGGAAGCACCACCTTGTATTCCCGCTTCAGGCCGTTGCTGCTGACTTCGGTAACCTGCATCACCCTCGCCTCTTCATCTCAACGTCACCGGCTGCGGCGCGCATGTGCGTCGCGCGGCCGGCCCTGCCCTCGCGGCGGTTGCCACGGTCGCGTCCCGACGGCCGATGGTGCGGGCGGAGGGACTCGAACCCCCACGATTGTGGTCACCGGAACCTAAATCCGGCGCGTCTACCAGTTCCGCCACGCCCGCATCGACCTGAAGGGGCGTTCCTTAGCAACCGCAACTCCGGCATGCAGCAAAAATCTCAGCAAGGCCCTTGCCCCGCGCGTTCCCTCAGGGGCGGCCAGGGCCTATGAACGCCGCGATGATGGACAAGGCACGCAGGCGGTTCCTGATGGCGGCGGCCTCGGGCGCCGCTGCGGCCGGCCTCGGGCGCGCGACGGCGGACGAGGTGGCCTCT
>CAXUMV010000438.1:0-3094 GCA_964252065.1 uncultured Lichenihabitans sp. | reverse complement strand
GCAAGTTCTACGCGCTGCCGCAGGCGCCGCAGATGTTCAAGCAGCTGCTGATGGTGGCCGGGTTCGACCGCTATTTCCAGATCGCGCCCTGCTTCCGCGACGAGGACGCCCGCGCCGACCGCAGCCCCGGCGAGTTCTACCAGCTCGACATCGAGATGAGCTTCGTCACCCAGGAGGACGTGTTCGGCGCCGTCGAGCCCGTGCTGCGCGGCGTCTTCGAGGAGTTCGGCGGCGGCCGGCCGGTCACCCCGAGCTTCCCGATGATCCCGTACCGCGAGTCGATGCTGAAATACGGCGTCGACAAGCCGGACCTGCGCAATCCGCTGGTCATCGTGGACGTGACGGAGGCCTTCGCCGACCCGAGCGTCACCTTCAACGCCTTCAAGAACGTCATCGCGGCCGGCGGCATCGTGCGGGCCATCCCGGCGCCCGGGGCCGGGGCGCAGCCGCGCTCCTTCTTCGACAAGCTCAACGACTGGGCGCGCGGGGAGGGCGCGGCGGGGCTCGGCTACATCGTGTTCGAGGCCGCCGGGGAGGGGCTTCTTGGCAAGGGGCCGATCGCCAAGTTCATCCCCGCCCCCGTCCAGGCCCGGATCGCCGCCGCGGCCGGCGTCAAGGCCGGGGACGCGGTGTTCTTTGCCTGCGACACCCCCGCCAAGGCGGCGCGCCTCGCCGGTCAGGCGCGTATCCGCATCGGCAACGAGCTCGACCTTTGTAAGAAGGACGTCTTCGAGCTCTGCTGGATCGTCGACTTCCCGATGTACGAGTACAACGAGGACGACAAGAAGATCGACTTCTCCCACAACCCCTTCTCGATGCCGCAAGGGGGGCTGGAGGCGCTGAAGAGCAAGGACCCGCTCGACATCCTCGCCTACCAGTACGACATCGTGTGCAACGGGGTGGAGCTGTCCTCGGGCGCCATCCGCAACCATCAGCCCGAGGTGATGCGGGAAGCCTTCGGCCTTGCCGGCTACGACGAGACCGTGCTGCTGGAGCGGTTCGGCGGCATGTACCGCGCCTTCCAGTACGGCGCTCCCCCGCACGGGGGCATCGCGCCGGGCATCGACCGGATCGTCATGCTGCTGGCCAACGAGGAGAACCTGCGCGAGATCGTGCTGTTTCCCATGAACCAGCGCGCCGAGGACCTGCTGATGGGCGCGCCCTCGAGCGTGACGCCCAAGCAGCTGCGCGAGCTGCACATCCAGCTGAACCTGCCGGCCGCGAAGTAATACCAGACCACTGGTATCTTTAGGCCATCTTCATGGCGAGGCGCTTTACGCCGTGGCGATCCACGGTCCCGCAGACGGGTGGATCGCACCGGTCTTCCACGCCTGCCATCAGACCACCCGGCCGCGCTGCGGGGGTTGCTCGATGGCCCGCGTGCCGTTGACGACCACGGTGCGGTCCGCGTCCTGCACCGTGGCGAGCCGGTGGGCGATGACCAGCGTCGTGCGCCCGAGGGCCAGCTCGGCGAGGGACGCCTGGATGGCTTTCTCGGTCTCGACGTCGAGGGCGGAGGTCGCTTCGTCGAGGATGAGGATCGGCGGGTTCTTGAGGAAGATGCGGGCGATGGCGAGGCGCTGCTTCTGGCCGCCCGACAGTTTCACGCCGCGCTCGCCGATCACGGTGTCGAGTCCCTCGGGCAGGCCGGCGATCATGTCCGCGAGCCGGGCGCGGCGCGCCGCCTCGGTGATTGCGGCGTCGTCCGCGCCCAAACGGCCATAGGCGATGTTCTGGCGGATGCTGCCGGCGAACAGGAACACGTCCTGCTGCACGATGCCGATCTGGTTGCGGAGCGAGGCCATCGTCATGTCGCGGATGTCGATGCCGTCGATGGTGATCCGCCCCGTCTCGATCTCGTAGAAGCGCGGCAGCAGGGAGCAGAGCGTCGTCTTGCCGGCGCCCGAGGGGCCGATGAAGGCCATCGTCTCGCCGGGGCGGATCAGGAGATCCACCTCGCGCAGCACCGGCCGGCCCGGCGCGTAGGAGAAGCCGACGCGGTCGTAGCGGATCTCCCCGACCAGCGGCGGCGCGGGGCGCGCATCGGGCCGGTCGACGATGTCGGGTTCGGTGTCGAGCAGGGCCTGGTAGCGCCGGAACCCGGCGATCCCCTTGGGGTAGGTCTCGATCACGGCGTTGATCTTGTCGACGGGACGGAAGAACACGCCCACGAGAAGCAGGAAGCCGACAAACCCGCCATTGCTCAGGGAGCCGTGCAGGACGAACCAGGTGCCGGCCACCATCACGACGAGCTGCGTGACGCGCATGCTGAGATAGCTCAGCGAGGTGCTGGCGGCCATGACGCGGTAGGCGTCGAGCTTCGTCGCCCGATAGCGGGCGTTGTCCTGCGCGAAGAGCCGGCGCTCGTGGTCCTCGTTGGCGAAGGCCTTGACCACCCGGATGCCGCCGACGTTCTCCTCGATCCGGGCGTTGAAGTCCCCGACGCGGCCGAACAGGGCCTGCCAGTTCCCCGTCATGCGGCCGCCGTAGCGGCTGGTGATCCAGGCCGTGACCGGCACGACGCTCGCGGTGATCAGCGCGAGCTTCGCATTCACGCTCAGCATCAGCGCGAAAGCGCCCAGGAAGGTCATGACGGCGATCAGCAGGTCCTCGGGGCCGTGGTGGGCGATCTCGCCGATCTCCTCGAGATCCTTGGTGACGCGGCCCACCAGATGCCCGGTCTTCTGGTTGTCGTAGAAGCGGAAGGACAGCTTCTGCAGGTGGTCGAAGCTCTTGCGGCGCATCTCGGTTTCGATGTTGATGCCGAGCATGTGACCCCAGTAGGTCACGACCGCCATCAGCCCCGTGTTGATCGCGTAGATGAGCAGCAGAGCGGCCGAGGCCACGAGGATCAGCGGCCAGTTCTGCCCCGGCAGCAGCGTATCGACGAACCGGCTCACCGCCAGCGGAAAGCCGAGCTCCAGCAGCCCCGACACGATCGCGCAGGAGAAATCCAGCAGGAACAGGGATTTGTAGGGGCGATAGTAGGCGAGGAAGCGCTTCAGCAGGACGGTGATGGGTGTCATGGGCTGTCTGTAGGATGAGGGTCGGCGCCTCGCAACGCCGAACCCGCGATGCCCTTCTCCCCCTTTCG
>CAXUMV010000437.1:0-3100 GCA_964252065.1 uncultured Lichenihabitans sp. | reverse complement strand
TGTTCGGGCATCTCACGCCGGGATGGTCCCGCGTCCAGGCGATCTGCAACTTCGTGCACGGGCACATCAGGTTCGACTACCAGCAGGCGAGCGCGACCCGCTCGGCCTTCGAGGCCTATAACGAGCGCGTGGGGGTCTGCCGGGACTTCGCGCATCTGGCGGTGGCGCTGTGCCGCTGCATGAACATCCCGACCCGCTACGTGAACGGCCATCTCGGCGACATCGGCGTGCCGGTGGTGGACCCGATGGACTTCAGCGCCTGGATCGAGGTGTACCTCGGCGGAGCCTGGCGGACCTTCGATCCGCGCAACAACAAGCCTCGCATCGGCCGCATCGTAGTCGCCCGGGGCCGCGACGCCGCGGACGTGCCGATGATCATGAGCTTCGGGCCGCACCTCCTCAAGTCGTTCCGGGTCTGGACCTACGAGGTCGCCGACCGGCCGGTCGCATAGGTCGACGTCGACGGCATGCAGCGTTGCTGGACCGGGCAGACCTGCCGGACCGGTGTCGTTCCTTCTGTGTTGTACAACACGGTATTTCGAGAGCGTCGGCCGGGAACTTTACCGCAGATCTGCCGTTATCGGCGTACAAAGACCTCCCGGGAGGACTTGCACACGGCGCCTGGCCGCCGCGGCAAGAAGCAGTCCGGCTCCGTCCTGGAGTGAACGTGGTGTTGTAATGCTTCTTACCCGCCTGGCCGGCGGCGTCGAGAAGCAGCACCCGACAGCCGGCCGCGCAACACCTGACCATCTATCCATCGAGCCGGAAATCGACGACGGCGGGCCGCCTTGCGGCCGGTCGCACGTGAGGTCGGGCCGGCCGTGCCTTGTTCGCCTCCGCTCCGGATCGGACGAGGCGGAGCTGCGCCCGGCCACCGGGGCTCGACATCCTTTCTCCTTTGAGGGCACCACCATGGGCAAGCAGACGATCACATCCTTCTACGACAGCCGCGAATACGCCAACAACGCGGCCCTGATGCTGAAGCAGGCCGGCGTCCCGGACAGCGACATCACCGTGTCGCCCGAGACGGCATCGAGCTATGCCGACGTCGACGACCATCCGGCCAAGGGGTTCTGGGCCTCGCTGGAGAGCATGTTCGGCGGCACCGACGACCATGACACCTATGCCGAAGGGCTGCGTCGCGGCGGCGTCATGGTCACGGCGCATGTGGACGACGCCAAGGTCGACGACGCGATCGACATCCTGGAGCGTCACGGCTCGGTCGATCTCAACGCGCGCGAGACCACCTGGCGCAACGACGGCTGGACCGGCGGAACGGTCGCCGGCGAGGCAAGCGCCATGGGGCTGGCCTCGACCGGCACGGTCGGCCAGGCCTCCGTGGCTCCCTCGGCCCTTCGCAGCGCCCCTGTGGGGACCGCCGTCCCGACATCCGCCGTCACGGGCAAGGACGGCATGATCGAGGTCGTCGAAGAGACGCTGAGCGTCGGCAAGCGGGCCGTCAATCGCGGCAAGGTCCGCCTGCACGCCTATGTGGTCGAAAAAGCCGTCTCCGAGAACATCACCTTGCACGACGAGAAGGTCAGCATCGACCGCCGTCCGGTCGACCGGCCCGTCGGTGTCGGTGACCTCGGCGTCGGCGCCTTCGCCGACCGCACGATCGAGATGGACGAGATCAACGAGGAGGCTGTGGTCGCCAAGTCCGCCCGCGTCGTCGAGGAAGTCGGCCTGCGCAAGGAGGCGACCGACAGCGTGAGGACGGTAAGCGACAGCGTGCGCAGCACCAAGGTCGAGATCGAGGACGGCCGGACGGCCGGCGTCGCCGCGACCGGCCTCGTGGGCGGCGCAGCTCTCGAGAACCTCGAGGTCGTGGGCTCCGACGGCCAGCATGTCGGCGTCGTCGACCATGTCCAGGGCGCCACCATCAAACTGAAGAAGATGGATCCGGCGGCCGGCGGCCAGCATCACCTGATCCCGATGGACTGGGTGACGACGACGGACCGCGTGGTCACGCTCAAAATCTCCGCCGCCGATGCGAAGACCCGCTGGACGGTTGCCTGAGCGGCACGTCCACCCATCTTTCCCTCAAGATCGAGAGTCACGTCCATGAGCACCCTCAATCCCGCCCGTGTTGGCGGGGATCCTGCCTCCTACAGCCAGACCACGCCCGCCGAGGATGCGCGGACGATCCTGGTCAACAACGTGTCGTGGGGCGCCGTCTTCGCCGGTGTCGCCGTGGCGCTGGTGACGATGCTGCTTCTCAACATGCTCGGCCTCGGGATCGGGGTGTCCAACATCACCCCGTCGGCCAGCGACAATCCGGCGGCCGGAACCCTGTCGGCTGCGGCGGGGGTCTGGTACGTCGTCTCGAGCCTGATCGCGGCCTTCCTGGGCGGCTACACGGCGGCCCGCATGTCGGGACGCGCCAAGGGGTCGACGGCGGCGTGGCACGGGCTCATCACCTGGGCCATGACCACGCTCGTGGTCCTCTATCTGCTGACGACGGCGGTGGGCGGGCTGATCGGGGGCGCGTTCAGCACCATGACCGGGGCCGTCAGCGGCATCGGGCAGACGGCCGCCACGGCGGCGGGCGTCGGTGCTTCCGCGAACGCGGACCCGTTCTCCTCGATTGCCAACCAGCTCAATGCGAGCGGCAACGACACCGAGGCCATGAAGAATGCCGCCATCGCGGCCGTCAAGGCGTCCGTGACGGGCGACCAGGCGCAGGCCGACCAGGCGCGTGACAACGCGGCCCAGGCCATCGCCAAGGCGCAGAACATCTCGATCGACGATGCGCGGGCGAAGGTGACCCAGTACCAGCAGCAGTACCGGCAGACGGTCGACCAGACCAAGCAGAAGGCCCTGCAGGCTGCCGACACGGCCGCAACCGTCGTGTCGCGCGGCGCCCTGTTCGGCTTCGTGTCGCTCCTCCTCGGCGCGCTGGCCGGCTGGTTCGGCGGCCGGAGTGGCGAGGTCAAGCCGACGCTGACCGAGTTCGCCGACGTCCGCACCGCGCGGGTCTGACGATGACCGGCTCCGCCATGTCTTTCGAAGACGGGCGGAGCGCTTGGCGGCCCGAGTCCGCCCCCCGCGGGGCACGGCCACGGCGACCCAGACGGTGACGCCCGCGGTGATCAGGGCG
>CAXUMV010000436.1:0-3116 GCA_964252065.1 uncultured Lichenihabitans sp. | reverse complement strand
TCATCCGGGCGACATCTTCATCGCAAACGACCCGCACGTGGCCGGCGGCACGCACCTGCCGGACGTGAACCTGATCATGCCGGTCTTTGTCTCCCGGCGGCTGCTCGGCTTCATCTGCACGATCGCGCATCACGCGGACATGGGCGGGATGAGCCCCGGGAGCATGGCGGGCGGCATGACCGAGATCTACCAGGAAGGCCTGCGCATCCCGGTGATCAAGCTGTTCCGCCGGGGCGAGCTGGTCGAGGATCTGTTCGAGCTGATCCTCCTCAACGTCCGGGTGCCGGCCGAGCGGCGCGGCGATTACGCGGCTCAGATCGCAGCCTGCCGGCTGGGCGAGCGGCGCCTCGCCGAACTCGCGGACACCTACGGGATGGAGGTGCTAGTCGACGCCTTCGAAGAGATCCTGGAGCGCACGAATGCGCGCATGCGGCAGGCCATCGGCGCGATCCCTGACGGCCGCTACAGCTTCGAGGACGTCCTCGACGACGACGGCATGGGGACCTTCGACATCCCGGTCGTGGTCGACATCGACAAGAGTGGCGAGAGGATCAGCTTCGACTTCTCCCGCACCGGCCCCCAGGTGCGCGGCAACATGAATGCGGTCTTCAACGCGACGCAGGCCTCCGTCGCCTACGTGCTGAAATCCATGCTGGATCCGGCCATCGCCAACAACCAGGGCGTCCAGGACGCGATGATCGTGATCTGCCCGAAGGGACGCATCGGCAACGCGGCCTTCCCGGCGGCGGTCGCGGCCCGCAACCACCTCTGCCAGCGGATCGTGGACGTGGTGATCGGCGCCCTCGCGGACGCCCTGCCGGACAAGGCCGTGGCGGCTGCGAACGGCTCGAACACCAGCGTCACCTTCGCCGGCACCGATCCGCGCTCCGGCAAGCCCTACGTGTATTTCGAGACGCTCGGCGGCGGCTTCGGCGGGCGCGCGACGAAGGACGGCAAGGACGCCGTGCAGGTGCATATCACCAACACGTCGAACCTGCCCGTCGAGGCGATCGAGCTCGAATATCCGCTGCGGGTCGAAGATTACAGTCTGGTCGAGAATTCGGGCGGAGCCGGCCGGCAGCGAGGCGGGCTCGGGCTGCGCCGCGTCGTGCGGCCGGTCGGACATGTCTGCGAATTCAACGGCGTCGGAGAGCGCTTCAGGCATGCGCCGTGGGGATTGTTCGGCGGCACGCCCGGCGCGTCGGGCCGCTTCCTGGTCAGGGGCCGGGCAGGCGAGAGGAGCCTTCCCGGCAAGGTCCTCAGCGAATTCCTGTCGCCCGGCGAGGCGCTGGTGGTGGAGACGCCGGGCGCCGGCGGCTATGGCCCCGCGGCAGACCGACAGCCGGCCGATCTCGAGACGGACCGCCGCAGCGGCAAGTTCTCGGACGATTACCTTGAGCGGCAATATCCGCAGATGCCCCGGACGCCCGTTCCCGACGGCGCCTGAGAACCCGTTGGACATGATCTCGGTCGCGGTCTGGACGTCGCCGCGCTCGGGCGCGGGATCTGCGTCGCGACCGAGACCGACGTCGACGCTGGCACCCAGTGCATTCAAGGTCCTGAACGTCGGCGGGTCGGGGCTCCAGGAGGCCGCGCCCGTCTGTGTCGACCAGGACCTGCCGCTTGCGCCCTTCACTTTCTTGCCGGCATCGTAGCCGCGCGCCCCGCCGCTCTCGGCCAGCACGTGGTTGAGCGTCTCGAACAGGCCCATGTCGCGCCACCGGGCAAACCAGCGAAGGGCCGTGCTCCTGGGCGGCAGATCGATCGGCAGGAGCCGCCACGCGATCCGCAGGACGTAGAAGATGGCGTTCAGCGCCTCACGGAGCGGCCACTCGCGCGGTCGACCACGGTGGGGCGGTTGAGGCATGTAGGGCTCGACCAGAGCCACTCGACGTGGGTGAGAGCGGTTCCGTAACGCAACCCGTCGCGGCTGTGCTGCCGCCGCGTGGTCCGCGTCCACATGACAGGTCCGGGTCAGGCTTCAGCAGCGCCCGAAATCAGCCAAATCCCGACCCCGCAAACCTTTCGGGACGGGCTCTGAGCCGGTGAGACAATCTCCGAAATTTCACAAGCGCCGCAAAGTCTTCCGAGTTGTCTCACCATCCCGTAACTCGCTGATATTGATCGAAAAGATGCACCCTGCCGGGGTCGCCAGCCGAACGTCTCGATCGCGTCAGTCATGCTCCCGCCTGAAATCCGCCAAGCTCCATTCGCGCCCTGCAGGGTCGACGATGGTGACGATCATCATGCCCCGTCCCGTGAGTTCGTCCGCTTTGTCGAGGGCCTGGTCGGGAGTGCCGCACGCGAAGATGCGCTCGCCCCTCTGATCCTTCGCCGTGATCTTGAACATGGTCGACATTCCTCCGCCGTCGGCGTCTTGTCCCGGGTATCCCGCTCCACCCTCTCACGAGCCTCCCGGGCGGACTGGAGCCGTGGGCGGATCATGGCCGACATGGGTCTATGCGACGGGCCGAGCCGCTTCGGCCGACCTGGCTCACAATGATCCGCTACCCCCACGCGACCCGCCCCACAGCTACTTCCGCTCCCGGCTGGGAAGGTGTCGCTCGTAGGCGTCCCGTTCCGTCTGCTGCTTGATCGCGTCCTCGTAGGCCTGACGCGCCTCGGGCGAGACCGCGATGCTCCGACCGCGATCGGCCTTCCGGCGAGGCTGCTTCTTGAACTTGTCCGGCGGCTCGCTCACTGCACCGTCTCCCCGATCGGCCCTGCCGGTGTTCATATCACGCGATCACGCTCTCCACCTCCTCGACCCGGCGCCGCCGCCACGTGAGCAGGATCGACGCGGCCGGCGGGAGAGAGATACGCCTCTCAGCGCGTCCGCCGGCGTTGTCCCGGGGAGGCGATCGCTGTCGCAGGCGATATACGCCGTCGAACCTCAGTGGCCGCGTCGGAAGGGTCGAGCTGCCGAGATGTCTGCGGAACCGGCGGGCGACGACGTCATCGACGCGCTTGACCCTGACCTCCTCGATGGCTTCGTCAGAGGCCGGCCCCGGCGCCCGAGCGGCAGCGGATCGATCTTGATGCGCGCGAATCCGCGGGACGCGAGCGTCGCGGCGAGAGGCCCTGCGAGCTTGGCGCCGTCGGTGAACAGGAGCACG
>CAXUMV010000435.1:1738-3116 GCA_964252065.1 uncultured Lichenihabitans sp. | reverse complement strand
TGGCGCAAGGTGATCGACGTCAACCTGACCGGCGCCTTCATCACCGCGACGGTCCTGGCCCGGCACATGAAGGCGCAGGGAACCCGCGGGCGCATCATCCTGACCTCGTCCCTGTTTGGGCTGCGCGGCGGCGTCGAGAACGCCGCCTATTCGGCCTCCAAATTCGGCATGATCGGCCTGATGCAGTGCCTCGCGGCCGAGCTGGCGCCGTCCGGCATCCTGGTCAACTGCGTGTGTCCCGGCCAGATCGATACGCCGATGCTGGACGCCCTCTTCGAGGACCGGGCAGCCCTGCAGGGCACGGAGGCGCGGGTGCTGCGCGCCGCCTTCGAGCGCCGCATTCCGCTGGGCCGGCTGGGGTCGCGCGAGGAGGTGGCCGACACCTACGTCTATCTCGCCTCGGATCTCGGCCGCTACGTCACCGGGCAGTCGCTCGTGGTCGACGGCGGCTGGCAGGTCGGGTGACCGGCGTGCCGGCGCCGGCGCTCGTGGCGGAGGCGCGCCGCTTCGCCGAGGAGCGGCGGGCGCCGCTGGTGGAGCTCTGCGGACGGTTGGTGGCCGCCCGCAGCGCCCAGCCGGAGGGCGACACGACCGCACCGGCCGCCGTGATCGCCGATTTCCTGCGCCGCGAAGGTCTCGATCCCACGCTCCGCGCCGCCGTGCCCGACAAGCCGAACGTGGTGTGCGCGGCGGGGCAGGGGGGACGCCACCTCGTCCTCAACGGCCATCTGGACACGCTGGCCCCGGGCCCCGAGGGCGACTGGACGGTGCCCCTCTACGCCATGGGACGCACGGGCGGACGCCTCACGGGCCTCGGCATCGGCAACATGAAGGCCGGCACCGCGGCGCTCGCCATGGCCTTCGCGTTCCTGTCGCGGCGGCCGGAGCTGAGCCATGGCCGCGTGACCTTCACGGCGGTCGCCGACGAGGTCGTGTTCGGCCCGCAGGGGACCGCCTGGCTGCTCGACACGGACCCCGGCCTCGGCGGCGATGCGGTGCTCAACGGGGAGGGCCCGGGGGATCTGGGTGTCGCGGTGGCCGAGAAGGGGCTGCTCTGGGCCGAGCTGCGCGTCGCCGCTCCACCGGGACAGGGCATGCTCACCCGGCGCGGGTCGAGCGCGACCGCCCGGCTCGCGGCCATCATCGCGGCCCTCGACGCGTGGAACGACGACGTCGCCGCCATGCCGCCGGAGATCGCAGCCCTCGCGGCCCATGCGGGCGCGGACGGCTCGCGGCTCTCGGTCAATGTCGGGCGGATCGAGGGGGGCCACTTCATCAGCCAGGTCGCGACCGAGGCGCGCGCCGAGGTCGACTTCCGCCTGCCGCCCGGCCTCGCGATCGCGGAACTCTCGGCGCGTCTCGACACCCTCCTCAAAGG
>CAXUMV010000435.1:0-1728 GCA_964252065.1 uncultured Lichenihabitans sp. | reverse complement strand
CACGCGGCATCGTGGCGGCCGATCAAGGGCTGGGACCCCAACTGGACGCCTCTCGACAGCCCGATCGTGGCGAGCGTCATGGCCGCGGGCGCGGCCGTCCGGGGCGCCGGCGTGCCTGTCGTGCGGCTGCCCGCCAGCGATGCGGCGCGCTGGCGCCGGCGCGGCGTCCCGGCCGTGTGCTTCGGCCCGCAGCCGACCCCGGCGGCCGGCGTCGACGACTACGTCGACGAGCAGGCTGTCGTCGACTGCGTCGCGGTCTACATCGTCGCCGCGCTCACCTATCTGCGCGATACGGGATGACCAGGGTCGTGGCGGAGGAGGCGCGTGTGGCGGGTTCGGGACCTCACAAGGGGCAGGCCCTTCCGGTCGTCGCGGACGCGTTCGCCTCGCGCGCGCGGCCGGTCCTCACGGGCACCGCGGGCGCGGTCGCGGCGGCCCACCCGCTTGCCGTCGCGGCCGGCCTCGAGATGCTCACGGCCGGCGGATCGGCGGTCGACGCCGTCATCGCGGCCCAGGCGGTCCTCTGCGTCGTCGCGCCCGATGCCTGCGGCCTGGGCGGCGACACGTTCTGCCTGGTCCGCGCCTCCGATGGCCAGACCCTCGCGTTGAACGGCGCGGGCGCTGCGCCCTTGGGCATGACCGCGGCGGCCGCGGATGGCGGCGGCAGCGTGACGGTGCCCGGCATCGTCGCGGCCTGGGACCAGATGGCGGAACGCTGGGGGCGGCTCCCCCTCGCTCGCGCGCTGGGTCCGGCCATCCGGCTCGCCCGCGGTGGCATCGCGCTCTCGCCGCGCCTCGCGCGCGCCGCCGCCGAACAACGGTCCCGGCTCCTGCGCGGGGGAGCCGGCGGCTGGTCCCTCCTGGCCGCGGCACCGGGCGACACGGTCGCGCAGCTCGAACTCGCCAATCTCCTGGACCGCATCGCCAAGGAACGCGCCGCCGCCTTCTATGCCGGCACCATCGGGGAGGCGATCGCCGCGGCCGCGCAGGCCCATGGCGGATGCCTGTCGCGCGCGGACCTCGACGCTCACCGCACGGTGTTCGCCAAGCCCATCCGGACCAGCTGGCGCGGCCTCACGGTCCTGACCCAGCCGCCGATGTCCCAAGGCATCCTGCTGTCGATGGCCCTGCAGGCCATGGAACGCCTCGGATCCCGTGCGGACGACCGCCTCGACCATGCCGCCATCGAGGCGACCGAGGCCGCCTTCGGGTTTCGCGACCGGGTGGGCGAGGGCACAGCCCTCCTGGACGCGGCGCTGCCGGTCGACCTCGGCAAGGCGGGCCGGCGCGGCGGTCCCCGCGCCTACCTCCACACCGCGGGCGTCGCGGCGGCCGACCGGTACGGCATGACGGTCTCCTCGCTCGCGAGCGTGTTCGACGATTTCGGCTCGGGCGTGTGGGTGCCGCAGGGCGGCTTCGTGCTGAACAACCGGGCCGGCGGCTTCACGGCGGCCCCGAACGAGGCGGCCCCGGGCAAGCGGCCCGTGCATACGCTGGCCCCGATCATGATCGAGACCGAACGGGGACCCATCGGCCTTGCGACCCCGGGCGCGGACGGCCAGGTCCAGACCCTGCTGCAGGTCCTGCTGGGCGCCTTTGCCGAGCGGACCGATCTGGCGCAGGCCGTGAGCCGGCCCCGCTGGCGCAGCGAGAACGGGCGCCTGCTGGTCGAAGCGGACCACCCCGGGATCGAAGCGCTCCGCCGGCTCGGCCACGACGTGTGCGCCC
>CAXUMV010000434.1:0-3122 GCA_964252065.1 uncultured Lichenihabitans sp. | reverse complement strand
CGCGCGGGAGCGCTTCGCGGCGGCCGCCGCGCGCGGGCCAGCGCGGCTCGCGCCCCGCGCCCCGTTCGCCGCCGCCAGGGGGCAGCTTCCGCGCCCCGCTGCGGGGCCGGTGGTGCGCGAGTTCGGAACGCCGGACGGCCAGGGGGGCACGGCGCGCGGCATCCTCATCGGTGCCCGCGCCGGGGCTGTCGTGGTCTCGCCCTGCGAGGGCGCCGTCAGCTTCGCCGGACCGTTCCGCTCGTTCGGGCGACTCTTGATCATCGACGCCGGGGATGGCTACTATCTCCTGCTGGCCGGCCTGGAGCAGGTCAGCGTCGAGGTCGGGCAGGTCGTCCTCGCGGGGGAGCCCGTCGGCCGCATGGGTCAGGCGGGGCCGGTCTCTGCGGCCTTGGGAAGCGTTGAGGTGACAGGGCCCGCCCTGTATGTAGAATTACGCAAGGACGGCGGTTCGATCGACCCGGGCCCGTGGTGGACGAGATCGCAGGGCGAAAAGGTTCGCGGCTGATGCGCAGATTGTCTCTTCTTTTCGTCGGCGTCCTGATCGGGGCCGGCGGCGCGACCCTGTCGACGCAGACGCGGCTCCTCTCGTCGACGAGCGCGGTCGCCGCCTCGGCGGAAACGTACCGGCAGCTCAGCCTGTTCGGGGACGTGTTCGAGAAGGTCCGCACCGACTACGTCGAGAAGCCCGACGAGGGGAAGCTGATCGAGGCGGCCGTGAACGGCATGCTGGCCTCGCTCGACCCGCACTCCTCCTACATGGACCGGAAGAGCTTCCGCGACATGCAGGTCCAGACCTCCGGCCAGTTCGGCGGCCTCGGCATCGAGGTCACGATGGAGGAGGGCCTGATCAAGGTCGTCACCCCGATCGACGACACGCCCGCCGCGAAGGCGGGCATCATGTCGAACGACGTCATCATCCAGATCGAGGCCGATGCCGTACAGGGCCTGACCCTGAACCAGGCGGTCGACAAGATGCGCGGCCCGGTGAACACGCCGGTCAAGCTGAAGCTTCAGCGTCCCGGCCAGAAGGACCCGATCGACGTGGTCCTCACCCGCGACGTGATCCGCATCCGCCCGGTTCGCTCGCGGGCGGAGGGCGACATCGGCTACGTGCGGATCACCCAGTTCAACGAACAGACCTACGAGGGCCTGCGCACGGCGCTCGACAAGCTCGGGACCGATATCGGGCAGGAGAAGCTGAAGGGCTACGTGATCGACCTGCGCAACAATCCGGGCGGACTGCTCGACCAGGCGATCATGGTGTCTGACGCGTTCCTGGAGCGCGGCGAGATCGTGTCGACCCGCGGCCGCAACTCGGACGAGAACCAGCGCTTCAACGCGAAGGCCGGCGACCTCACCAAGGGCAAGCCCGTGGTCGTGCTGATCAACGGCGGCTCGGCCTCGGCCTCTGAGATCGTGGCGGGCGCGTTGCAGGACCACAAGCGCGCGACGCTGCTCGGCACCCGCTCCTTCGGCAAGGGCTCGGTCCAGACCGTGATCCCGCTCGGCGGCAACGGTGCGGTCCGGCTCACCACGGCGCGCTACTACACGCCCGCAGGCCGGTCGATCCAGGCGAAGGGCATCGAGCCGGACCAGGAGGTCCTGCAGGACGTGCCGGACGAGCTGAAGGGCAAGGACGAGACCAAGGGCGAGGCGGGCCTCAAGGGCCACTTGACCAACGGCGAGGAGAAGGGCGGCTCCTCGGCCTACGTCCCGCCGGACCCGGCCAAGGACAAGCAGCTCCTCGCGGCCTACGACTTCCTGCACGGTGTGCGGCGCGGCGCGGAGAACCTGGCATCGCCTCCGGCCGCGACCGGCGACAAGCCCGCAGCGACGCCCGTCCCGAACTGAGCCCCGATCCGGACGGCGCCGATCGTCGACCGGGCGGCTTTGAGGCCGCACGACAGGGTGTCATGATCCGCGGGTGATTCGAGCGAGCGGGTCGCCCGCGCCCATGCGGGACATCGCCTGGGCCGTGCGGCTACGGGCAACTCCATCATGGAGGTGACGTCCGACGATCTCACGCGACCGCTGGGACGGGGCCGGGACGACAAGCCAGCTGCCCGCAGGGTGCCGGTCGCCCGGATGATCTGCGGGGTAGGGCTCTCTCTGTTGACGGTCGCGATCATCTACGGGGCCATCTTCGGCGATGCGGGCGGCGGGGTGCCGATCGCCCGGGTCGAGATCGCACCCACGATGCCGTCCGCGACACCTCCACCCACGGGATCTCCATCGACGGCATCTGCCGACACCCGTGCCGCCGGGTCCGAACACGCCTTGTCCAAGGGTCCGGAACCGTCCAAGGGTCCGGAAACGAGCGGGTCCGCCATTGAGCACGCGTCGGGCGTCACCGTCGTGCGGGCGGGCGGATCCGCCGCGCCCGAATCGATCATCATCCGCATTCCCGACCCGCCGCGTGCGGGCCTGACGGCGGCTCCCGACCCGCGTCTCGTGGACCGGACCCGTTACGGTCCCCTGCCGCGCCTCGGACCGGACGGCGCGCGGCCGATGGACGTGTACGCCCGACCCGTCGGCGCACCCGTGGCTGGCGGACCCGCGTCCGGCCCGCCGGCGAAGGGGCGCATCGCGATCGTGGTCGGCGGGCTGGGCATCAGCCGGACGTCGAGCGCGGACGCGCTGTCCCGGCTCCCCGGCGCGGTCAGCCTGGCGTTGGCACCTTACGGCACCGACCTCGACAAGCTCGCCGGCCGGGCGCGCGAGAGCGGCCACGAGATCCTGCTCCAGGTCCCGATGGAGCCGTTCGACTATCCGGATAGCGATCCGGGCCCACACACCCTGACCGCAGCCGGCAGGCCCGCCGAGAACCTCGACCACCTGCACTGGGCGATGGGCCGGCTCGCCGGCTATGTGGGAATCGTCAACTACATGGGCGGCAAGCTGACGGCGGACGAGCGCGCGCTGGCGCCCATCCTGAAGGACGTCGGCGGGCGCGGCCTCGCGTTCCTCGACGACGGATCGTCGTCACGCTCCGTCGCGCTCCGGATCGCGGGTGACGTCCCGGTGGCCCGCGCGGATCTCGTTCTCGACGCCGTGCCGCGGGCGGACGCGATCGACAAGGCGCTGGAGAAGCTCGAGTCCGGCGCCTTGTCGGGGGGCCTCGC
>CAXUMV010000433.1:0-3135 GCA_964252065.1 uncultured Lichenihabitans sp. | reverse complement strand
CGATCCCCCCCGTCACACGCGAGCGCACCCCGTGACCCGAGCGCCCCTCCTCGCCAGGTTGGTTCAGGAGGCTCGCCACGTGGCCGATCGAGGCGCGCGCCTCGTCGAACTGCTGCACGAGCTGGGAGAGCTGCAGCAGCGGGGCGGCGACGCGCTGGGTCAGCATGATGAAGGTCAGGAGCGCGCCGGCCTCGGCGGCCGAGCGGTCGACCAGGGCGACGTAGACCCCGATCGCAATGGTGGCGCTGAGGCTCAGCCGCTCGAGCGGGGCGACGACCGACTGGATGACGTTGCGCAGGTCGGCCTCGGCCAGCCGGAGCCGCGTCGCCTTGGCGGTCAGGGCGTCCCAGCGCTCCTCGTGGCGGCGGTCGAGCCCCATGGTGCGGACCGTGCGGATGCCGAGCACCGTCTGCGACAGGAAGGCGCCCCGCTCGCTCTCGGCCTCGTCCACCGCCTCCGAGCGCCGGCCGTAGATGGGCAGCATCAGGACGAGCCAGGCGGCGATCAGCCCCACGAAGCCGACCACCACGAGGGTCAGCAGCGGGCTCACGGTGGCCATGACCGGCAGGAACACGACCAGCACGCCGCCGTCGAGCAGCGCGCCGAACAGCGGCCCGGTCAGGAAGCCGCGCACCTTGGCCATCTGGGCAATCTTGTGGGTGACGGTGCCGACCGGGGTGGTCTCGAACACCTCGATCGGCAGGGCAAGCAGCCGGTCGAACATGAAGGCCGACAGCTCCCGGTCGATCCGCGCCGTGAGCCGCACCAGGAGATGGCGCCGCAGCGCGCTGAACGCGCCCTCGAACAGGATGAGAAGCGCGGCCCCGATGCACAGGAACACGAAGGTGTCGGCGGCCCGGCTCGGCAGCACGTGCGAGCCCAGCAGGGTCCAGAACACGATCGGCGTGAGGGCGAGGGCGCTGACGACGAGCGCGCTCACCCCCATCTCGACCACGAGACGGCGGTCCGCCAGCATGAGGTCCGCGATCATGCGGAACCCGAAGGGGCGCGCGGTTTCGGCGTCGGCGTGGTCGGGGCGCAGGAGCACCACCTCGCCCGTGGCCCGGCTGGCCATGGCGGTGCGATCGACCAGGATGGCGGCCTCGGGCGTACGGGGATCGCGTAGGAGGAGGCGAGGGCCGTCCTCGTGGTCCTCGACGGCTTCGAGCACGGCCGCCGACCCGTCGGTCATCACTGCGATGGCGGGCAGCGCGGCGCCCAGGCGCAGCATGGCGCTCCAGTCGAGCCGGAGGGCCGAGCAGCGCAGGCCCGCCCGGCGGGCGCAGCCGAGCAGCAGGCGGATCGGGATGGTGTCGCCGACCAGCTGGTTGTCGCGCACGATCTGGTCGGTCGTGAGGTTCAGCCCGAACCGCCGGCCGACGAGGATCAGGCAACCGAGGCGGCTCCACGACGCCGAGGCGTCGGGCCCTTGAGCCATCGTCGCGAGCGCCTGCACCATCGGGGGACATGATCTCCCGCCGCTCCAGGGTGGGAGGGCTTCGGAGCGACCCTAGCGACGAGAGGTAAACGCCGCAATATTGCCGCGGCTGCCGGTCTTACGCGGGGCTGGCTCTCCGCTTGCCGTCATGGCGGGGCGCGTCGGCGCCGTGGAAGTCATGGCCCGGCCCCGCCTTCAAGGCTGGCGGGCTGGCCGGTTCAGCATGTGCGAAGCGACGGCTTCAGGCGGCCTTGCCGAAGATATCGGCGTAGGCGTGGCGGGCCATCTCGATCGGGTCGGCGCGGAGGTCGGCGAGGTCGCGCTGCGAGAGGGCCTGGATCTCGGCGATGGCGCGGCTGTAGCGGCGGCGGTCGTCGAGATGCTTGCGGACGGAGGCGATCAAAGTCTTGATCATGAGTTTGGTCCTTCGATGTTTCCCGGGTGGTCCTCACCCGGGCTTGACGACGAAGATAGTCCATCGCGGTTGCGGTGCAACATACGATGCTGCAACGCAGCCTCCCGGGCCGCACATGGCGGGTTAGCGTAACCTTAACGGTCGCTGAAGGCCGTCCCGGTCCGCAGAAGGTCGAGCGGCACCGCCGCCACATCCGCGACGATCCCGACCAGGGTGGCGGCGGCGCGCTCCACCTCGATGGCACCGCGCGCGGCATCGGCCGCCGCGGCGTTGCCGGCCACCCCCATCGGGTGAAGGTCCTGCGCCTGCCAGCCGAAGCCGATCCGGCCCTCGGGCATCAGGCGGCCGCCGTTCGCGGCGAGGTCAACCATCACCGGACGGAAATCCTGCGCGAACCCCATCTCAACCAGCTCGGGATGGAGGTGGAGCATGACGCTGGTCTCGGACTCCCCGCCATGGATGCCGAAGCGGCGCTCGTCGGCGCTGTAGAGATCGGCGACGTCGATGGCCCGGAACCAGGACGCGCCCACCGCCAGCATGCCGAGCTCGACGCGCAGATCCCGGCACAGGATGTCGAGCAGGGCGACCTGCCCGCCATGCGAGTTCCACACCACGATCTTGCGGATGCCGGCCCGCCAGGCGCTCCGGGCGACCTCGAACCAGACCTGCCCGAGCAGCCCGTGGGGCAGGGTCAGCGTGCCGGGATAGGCGAGGTGCTCGTCCGACTTGCCGATCGGCAGCGCGGGCAGGATGAGGGCCGGCAGGTCGGCCGGCATCAGGGCCGCGGCGCGGGCCACGATCCCGGCATTGATGGCGGCATCGACCCGCACGGGCAGATGCGGGCCGTGCTGCTCGACGGCGCCGACCGGCAGGACGGCCACGATGGATGCCATGTCGAGGCCCGCGAACTCGCGCGTCGACAGGTCCCACCACCAGCGGGACGAGGGGATCGGCATGGCTCTTCATCCTTCACACGATGTCGCGGCGGCAGCGTGTCGGTTTTACAGCCGCGGCGCGAGCAGGCAAACGTGAGGGCGGCACGGGACGCGACGTGGGGGAGGCCGGGGTGGCGGGCGGCGCAGGAGCGAAGGCGGATCTCGAGGTCGCCATCATCGGGGCGGGCGCCGCGGGCCTGGCGGCGGCCCGCCGGCTGATCGAGGCGGGCCTCGCGCCGACCGTGCTCGAAGCGCGGCCCCGGATCGGGGGGCGGGCCCACACGGTCGTCCGGGACGGGATGCCGCTCGACCTCGGCTGCGGCTGGCTTCATTCCGCCGAACGGAAC
>CAXUMV010000432.1:0-3149 GCA_964252065.1 uncultured Lichenihabitans sp. | reverse complement strand
CATCCATGTCGGGCCAAGCGACCACGTGCCCTGGCTCACCGACCGCAAATGGGCGCATATCCGGATCGAGGGCACGGCCTTCGGCGGCGCCCCGCTGAACCTCGAGCTGAAGCTCGAGGTGTGGGACTCGCCCAACTCCGCCGGCATCGTCATCGATGCCGTCCGCTGCGCCAAGCTCGCGCTCGACCGCGGCATCGGGGGCGCGCTGATCGGGCCGTCGAGCTACTTCATGAAGTCGCCGCCCCGCCAGTTCACCGACACCGAGGCGATGGAGCGGACCCAGGCCTTCATGGCCGGCGAGGCGTGAGGTGACCCGGCTCTACCTGGTGCGCCACGGCACGCACGCGCTCGTCGGCAAGGTGCTGGCCGGCCGCATGCCGGGCGTGTCGCTCTCACCCGAGGGCCAGGCGCAGGCCGAGCGGCTCGCGGCCCATTTCGCCGCCGAATCCATCGGCGCCGTGCTGTCGAGCCCGCTGGAGCGCTGCCAGGAGACCGCGGCCCCGATCGCGGCGCGCCAGGGCTGCCCGGTTGCGGTCGAGCCGGCCCTGACGGAGCTGCATTGCGGCCGCTGGACCGGGCAGGATTTCGAGTCCCTGACCCAGGACCCCGCCTGGCGGCTCTGGAACGCCGAGCGCGGGCAGACGGCGGTCCCCGAGGGCGAATCGATCCAGGCGGTCGAAGCGCGGGTCATGGGGCTGCTCGAGCGCCTCGAGGCCACGGCCGGCGCCCCGACGATCCTCGTCACCCACAGCGACGTCATCAAGGTGGCCATCCTGTCGCTGCTCGGCGCCTCGCTCGACCTGCACGACCGTGTCGAGATCGATCCCGCCAGCATCACCACGGTCGAGCTCTGGCGCGGCGGCGGCAAGGTCGTGCGCAGCAATGCCGGCGTCCCGGCATGAGGATCGTGGTGTTCGGCCTCGTGGTCTCCTCCTCCTGGGGCAACGGGCACGCGACCCTGTGGCGGGGGCTGATCGGCGCGCTGGCGGGGCGCGGCCACGCGGTCACGTTCTTCGAACGCGACGTCAGCTACTACGCCGAGAACCGCGACCTCGCCGAGCTGCCGGGCGGCGAGCTCGTGCTCTACCCCGACTGGCCGGACGTCGCGGCCCGGGCCCGCCGGGCGCTGGCCGAGGCGGACGTGGCGATCGTCACCTCCTACTGCCCCGACGCCCTCGCGGCCGAACGGCTCGTGCTGGAGGCGGCCCGCCCGCTGGCGGTGTTCTACGACCTCGACACGCCCGTGACGCTGGCGAACCTCGAAGCGGACCGCCGCCCCGCCTATGTGGGGCCGCGCGGCTTTGCGGACTACGACCTCGTGCTCAGCTACACCGGCGGGCGGGCGCTCGACATGCTGCGCGAGCGCCTGGGGGCGCGGCGCGTCGTGCCGCTCTACGGGCATGTCGATCCCGCCCTGCACCGGCCGGTCGCCCCGGTCGCGCGGTTCGCCTCGACGCTGTCCTACCTCGGCACCTATGCGGCCGACCGGCAGGCGAGCCTCGAGGCGCTGTTCATCGAGCCGGCGCGGCGGCGGGAGCGCGACGTGTTCTTCATCGGCGGGGCGCAGTACCCGCAGGAATTTCCCTGGACGGCCAACATCTTCTTCGCCCGGCACCTGCCGCCCGAGGATCACCCGGCCTTCTTCTGTTCGGGCCGCCTCACGCTGAACGTCACGCGGGCCGCGATGGCCGCCATGGGCCACTGCCCCTCGGGGCGCCTGTTCGAGGCAGCGGCCTGCGGCACCGCGATCCTGTCCGACGACTGGCCGGGACTCGAGAGCTTCTTCACGCCGGCCGAGGACATCCTGGTCGCCCGCTCGACCGACGAGGCGCTGGCCGCCCTCGACCTCGATCCCGCCGCCGTGGCCCGCATCGCGCGCCGGGGGCGCGAGCGGGTGCTGGCCGAGCACACCTCGCGCCACCGCGCGCTCGACTTCGAGGCCGCGGTGGAGCGCGTGGCGACCCCCGTGGCCGGGGAGGTCTGAAGCGATGTGGGGCATCATCCCCGCCGCCGGGCGCGGCAGCCGCATCCAGCCGCTCGCCTTCTCCAAGGAGCTGCTGCCGGTCGGCAGCCGGCTCGACGGCGGGGTGGAGCGCCCCTGCGCGGTCAGCGAATACCTTCTCGAACGCATGGTCGCGGGCGGGGCCACGAAGCTCTGCTTCGTGATCGCGCCCGGCAAGTCCGACATCCTGGCCTATTACGGGGCGCGGTTCGGGCCCGCCGCCACCGCCTACATGGTGCAGCCGAGCCCGAGCGGGCTCTGCGACGCCATCTTCCGCGCGGCGCCCCTGGTCGGGCCGCAGGAGCCGGTGCTGGTCGGGCTGCCCGACACGATCTGGTTCCCGGAGGACGGCTTTGCGAGCCTGCCCGCCGACCGCCTCTCGTTCCTGCTGTTCCCCGTGGACGAACCGCGCTTCTTCGACGCCGTCGTGTGCGAGGCGGACGGGAGCGTGCGCGAGATCCAGGTCAAGCGGCCCGATGCCACCTCGCGCTGGATCTGGGGCGCCTTCAAGATGCCGGGCCAGGTGCTGCACGAGCTTCATGCGCTGTGGCTCGCGCGCGACCGGCAGGACGAATTTTTGGGCACGCTCGTCAACGCCTATCTCCTGGCGGGCGGGCGGGCGCAGGGCATCAGGAGCGGGGAGGCCTATGTGGACGTCGGAACCTTGAACGGCTATCGGGCCGCCCTCGGCCTGCTGGCCGAGCGGGCGCCCGCCACGGGCCGCGGCGCGCCCTCGAACCTGCGCGGCGGGACGGGCCTGCAGGCCAAGGGAGGCAAGCCGCAGCCATGAGGGCCGACCACGATCTCTCCCCCGACGCCATCCGGGCGCGCGCCGATGCGCTCGGGCCCTGGTTCCACAACATGAACCTCAACGGCGTCTGGACCGCGCCCGACCACTTCCTCGGCGACTATCCCGGCGCCAAGTTCCGGCGCTTTGCGGACGCGCTCCCGGCGGACCTCTCCGGCAAGTCGGTGCTCGACATCGGCTGCAACGGAGGGTTCTACGCCATCGAGATGAAGCGCCGGGGCGCCGCCCGCGTGCTCGGCGTCGACTTCGACGAGGACTACCTGGCCCAGGCGCGCTTCGCGGCCGCCGTCACGGGGCAGGACATCGAGTTCGCCAGGCTTTCGGTCTACGACCTCGGCG
>CAXUMV010000431.1:0-3153 GCA_964252065.1 uncultured Lichenihabitans sp. | reverse complement strand
GGGCCGATCGAAAACGCACCAGATTGACAGGCCTACCGCTGTCCGTTCGCGCGGCGATGCTGCACCATCGAGCGGAGGCCGTGTCGACTCGCCCGCTTCCGTCGAAGCGGCTCCGGACTGATGATCGTATTCATGTCGAACTTTGCCGTTCCTGACCTCCTCCGGACCTACTTCACGCCGGCGACGCTGTTTCGCCTGGTCCCGATCAGCGTCGTGCTCGTCACGGGCGTGCTGCTTTCGACCTGGACGCACCGGCTGCTCGCCGACCATCGCGACCTCGTCGTGCACACGCACGAAGTCATCGAGATGGCCAAGGACGTCCTCATCGGGCTCGACGACGCGGAGACGGGACAGCGCGGGTATCTTCTCAGCGGGGAGGCGCGATACCTGGCGCCCTACGGACACGCGAGGGAACGGCTGGGCACGATGGCGCCTGCCCTAAAGGGCTTGTTGGCCGACAATGCGGAACAGACGGGGCGCTTCGTCCATCTCTCCACCCTGATTGCCAAGAAGCTGGACGAGTTGCAGGGCGCGATCACCGCCCGTGACGAGCGCGGGTTCGACCCCGCGCTGAAGATGGAGCTTTCCAGCACCGATCAGGCGACCATGGACGCCATCCGGCACGACATCGGCCAGATCACCGAAGGCGAGAAGGCGCTCCTGAGCGCTCGGGACGCGGAGGTTCAATCGGACGAGCGCCGCGTGCAGATCGTCGCCATCCTCGTCGGCTTGGCGTCGCTGATCACCAGGGCGGGAGTGGAACTCTACCTCACGCACAGGGGTATCACGGACGCCGCGGAGCCCGACAGGGCGGCGGATCGCCGGTAGGCCTTGGAGCTGAACCCTGTCTGAACGGAGGGGTTCAGGGTGCGTTGGGACGTCGCCCTTCATTGATGACGCGTCGATGGGCGGAAGCATCGGTGCGGATCTCGATCTGCTCGCCGGAACGCACACCGCTCGGCCGCCGTCGTTGACGGTGGAACGACGGTCGGATCGCATCCTATTTCGAGGCGGCGGTTCGAAGGGCCGCATCATTCCGATGCCGGCATAGGGAGAGAAGCATGAAAAGGATTCTTGTGTCGGGCCTCGCGCTCGCCTTGCTGACGGGCGGAGCGTTCGCCCAGGCTGCCGCCCCGGCTCCGGCCGGCTCGCCGCCGGCACCCATGGGCGCCAAGGCTCCCCCGCCACCCCCGCCCGGAGGACCGGACGCCATGAACCCCGGCCTAGGCGCCCCGCCTCCGCCGCCCCCTGGCGGCATGCGGGCCGGCGTCCGTCCCCCGCCGCCCGGCGGCCCCGGCGCCATGGACGACGACGGCCGGGGTGGGCCGCCTCCGCCGGACGGCCCGCGCGGCCATCGTCCGCCCCCGCCTCCGCCGCCGAAGGCCGCCCACTTCCGCATCGAACGCGGCGACACGGCGGTCGACATCAAGTGCGCCGACGACGAGCCGATGAAGGGCTGCGCCGACTTCACCCTGCAACTGCTCGACAAGCTGCAAGCCATGCCGAGCCCGGCCATGCCGGGCCCGGACGCTCCCAAGCCCTGAACGCATCCCGGGGAACCCGATCGAGTTCCCCGGCCACATCCAGGAGAGCACGATGGACCAGAACATTCAGACGACACTTTCAGGCGACGTGACCGATATCTTCGCGCACCGCTTCGTGGTCAGGACCACGGCGGGGACGGTGCTCGCGGACCTCGGGCCGGGCGGCGCCGAGATGGTGAAGCTCCGAAGGGGCGACCATGTCGACCTTTGGGGCGAGATGAAGCCTTCCGAACTGAAGGTCAGCCGCATCGCGAGGACCGGCGAGGAGGCGATCTCGATCCCGCACGGCAAACCCACGGATCATCAACAAGACGACGTCGATCCGGAAGCGGCCGTCCGCTCGGTCGAGGCGAACGGTTTCGCCGTCGTCGGCGTTCCTCGCCGGAAGCCGAGGCACTTCGAGATCCTCGGCCGCGACAAGGGCGGCGATCTCGTCGAACTGCATGTCGAGTTGGACGGAACGCTGCGCAAGTCCAAGCCGGTGCTCGCGAACGAACCCAAGTGGTTCCACGCAACAAAGTAGGTAGGACGAACGTAGCCGGGCAGCTGATCGACCTGATCGGTGCGACGCCCTGAGGGAGCCCGCCACGCGATGCAGCCAACGTCCAAGTCAGTTGGTATCCGCCCGCTCGAAAGCCTGAACTTCTTCATGGCCGACATGCAGGCGGGCATCGGCCCGTTCCGGGCCTCGTCGCGCGCATCCTCAACGGCACGGGCCGGGTGAACGTCGGCCAGGGCGCCGTCATGACGGTACAAGGCCTGGGCGCGTCCCTGAGCCCGGCGATCGGCGGCTGGATCGCCCAGGGGATCGGCTACGGCCCCGTCTTCCTGATCCTGGGCAGCTTCGCGCTCGGCTCCATCGTCCTCTGGGGCGGGTTCGCGTCCACCCTCAAGCCGGCCTGCGCCGGAGCGGGCACTGATGGCCATAAGTCGATCACACCCGCGGGAGCACCCGCATGACCGCCGGGAACGAGGATCGGGTGCTTGCCTTCGCCCATGTCGGCGACCTGCACCTCACCGACGCCAAGCAGCGCAACTTCACCGACTTCCTGTCCATCGTCGCGCAGATCGAGATCGAGGGGGCGAGAGCCTTGGATTTCGTGGTGCTGCCTGGCGACAACGCCGACAACGGCAAGCCGTCGCAATACGTTCTGGCCGCGACGGCATTAAAGATGCTCAGCTTGCCAGTGCATGTGCTGCCGGGCGACCACGACATGGAGCAGGGTAGCCTCGCCGCCTTCCATGAGGTGCTCGCCGCCGATCCGCTGCCGAAGGCGATGACCGTGCGTGGAACGCGGTGCCTGTTCCTCGACATCAGCGGGCCGGGCGGCGGCGGCCCCGACTTCCGGCTCGGTCCGGAGCAGTCTGCTTGGATCGAGCGCCAACTGGCAGCCGCTCGCGAGGCCGGACAGACGAGCGTTGTGTTCATGCACAGCTACCCCGACGACCTCCGAGGCGATGGCGAGACCGAGGCGCTGAACCGGCTACTGGCGGGCCATGACGTGGCGCTCGTCGACATCGGGCATACCCACTACAACGAAATCGCCAACGATGGCCGGACGATCTTCGCCGCGACCCGCTCGACGGGGCAGATCGAGGAGGGTCCGGT
>CAXUMV010000430.1:0-3155 GCA_964252065.1 uncultured Lichenihabitans sp. | reverse complement strand
CCTCATCCGCCCTGTCGGGCACCTTCTCCCCGCGGAGCGGGGCGAAGGAGCTAACGGATCAGAACAGCCCCGGGCCACCCGTGGCCTGGCGGTCCACCAGGGCCGCGGCGTCAGGCTGGTCGATCGCAGGACCGCCGACGCAGGCATCCCACAGCCGGCGGATCGCTACGGCATCCAGCGCGCGGCCGATCAGGACGAGGCGGGTCGAGCGGTCGTCGTCGGGCCAGGCGGCGAGGCGGCGCGAGGGATGCAGCGTGCCCTGCACGAGCTGGACCACCAGCGGCCGCGCGGGATCGTCCTCGAGCGCGATCAGCCCCTTGGCGCGCAGCAGGCGGGAGCCTTCCCGTCGCCGCAGGAGATCCAGCGCGATCTCAAGCGAGGAGGCCCGCACCGGGGCTTCGGCCGTCAGCACGAGGGAGCCGATGTCGTGGTCGTGCGCATGGTGGTCGTGTCCGCCATGCTCGTGAGCCGGACCCTCCGGCCAGCGCGTCGGCGGCGCCTCGCGTCCGAACAGGGCCGCCGGCTGCGCCTCGCCCTTGGCGGCGTCCAGCAGCAGCGCGACGGGGTTGAGGGCCGCGAGCCGATCCCGCAGGCCGGCCAGGTCGGCGGCAAGGTCGGTCTTGCTCATCACGATCACGTCGGCCGACGCCACCTGGTCGACCGCCTCGTGATGGGCGTCCAGCGTCGCCCCGCCATGCAGCGTATCGACCACCGTCACCACGGCGTCGAGCCGGTAGCGGAGCACAAGGTAGGGGTGATGGGCGATGGCGTTGAGAATCGGGCCGGGATCGGCGAGGCCCGTGGTCTCGACGATCACCCGGTCGAAGGGCGCCATCCGGCCGTTGTCGCGGCGGCGCAGCAGGTCCTCCAGCATCGCCACGAGATCGCCGCGGACCGTGCAGCAGACGCAGCCCGAGGCCAGGGTCAGCATGTCGCCCTCCGCCTTTTCGACCAGCAGGTGATCGAGGGCGACATCGCCGAACTCGTTGATCACCACGACCGAGCGCGCGAGCTCGGGCGCGCGGACGAGGCGGTTGAGCAGCGTCGTCTTGCCGGCGCCCAGAAAGCCCGTCAGCAACGCGAGCGGGATCGCCTCGGGCGGCCTGCGGCGCATCACCGAGGCGGCGGGTCCGCTCACGGCTTGGCGACGCCGCTCGAAGCCGGCCGAATGAGGCCCTTCTCCCGCCTGCGGGAGAAGGTGTCCGACGGACGGATGAGGGAATCCTGGCCCCAAGACCCCTCATCCGCCCTGTCGGGCACCTTCTCCCCGCCGGGCGGGGCGAAGGGGCTCACCCCCAGCATCGGAGCGGCGCAGAGGATTGAGGTGGCCTCGGGCAGCCTGCGGCGCAGAGGCGAGGCGCCGGGCCCGCTCACGGCTTGGCGGCGACGGTCTTGGCCTTGGGCGAGGCGATCTTCTTCGCCGGCGCAGACTTGACCGGGAGAGCCTTGGCCGGGACAGCCTTGGCCGCGGGCGAGACCTTGGCCGGCGCCTCGCTGGTCGCCAGGATGCGGGGTCTGGCGAGCGTCGCCGTCACGGGCCGGATCGCCTTGCGCCGGGCGACCTTCGCCCGCGGCGGCACGACGAGGCCGAGGCTCGGGGCCGAGCGCACGAGATGCCGGGCGGCCGCGGCGGCGGGCGCGACCGGCGCGGCTCCCACCAGGGCAAGCGGCGCCGAGGCAGGCCCGGGGGCGGCGCCCTCGACGGCCGCGTTCGTGTCGGTGCTGCTCGTCATCGCGCGCATGTCGGCGCCGCTGGCCTTGACCGGGGCCGCGGCTTCCCGGGCGCCGAGGTCGCGGGCCTGGGCGACGCGTCCCGTCCAGCCGGGCACCGGGCCGACGAAGACCCGCACGGGTTCGAAGGCGGTCCGGGTGGCCGAAAGGCTGGAGGCGGTCAATCCGCCGGCGATCTGCGCATCCTCGGCTTCCGCCTCGGCCACGGCGGCGCCGCGAGCCCGGCTGCACACCACGGGGCGGTTGTCCGGCGGGGTCGCGATGCTGCTCGGGGGCAGGCTGTCGAGCTGCCCGATCGAGGCGCCGCCCTGGCCGAAGAAGCGGTCGAACAGCGCAGCCACCCGGCCGTTGCGCTCCCCGTTCGAGGGCGCTCCCATCACGACGGCCACCAGGTGCCGGCCGTTCCGCTCGGCGGTGGCAACGATGTTGTAGCCGGCCGCGCAGGTGAAGCCCGTCTTCATCCCGTCCACGCCGGGGTAGCGGCCCAGCAGTCCGTTATGGTTGTTGATCAGGCGGTTGCCGAAGGCCAGCACGCCGATGCCGAACAGGCTGCGCTCCTCGGGATACTCTCGCAGCAGCGCCCGGGCGATCATCGCCATGTCGCGGGCCGAGCTCACGTGCCGGTCGTCCGGCAGGCCGTTGGGGTTGACGAAATGCGACTCGTGCAGGCCGAGCCGCGTCCCATAGACGTTCATGTCATTGGCAAAGGCCTCGACCGATCCCGACACGCCCTCGGCGATGGTGACCGCGACGTCGTTGGGCGACTTCACCATCAGCATCTTGAGGGCGTTGTCGAGGGTGACGAGCGTGCCCGGGCGGAAGCCCATCTTGGAGGGCGCCATGGTGGCGGCCCGGGGCGACACCATCAGGGGGGTGTCCAGGGTGATCCGGCCCTCGCGCACCGCGCTCAGCGCCACGTAGACGGTCATGAGCTTGGTGGTCGAGGCGGGAAACCAGGGCGCGGCGGCGTTGTCCTGGTAGAGCACCTCGCCGGAGTCGGCGTCGACCACCAGGGCCGGCGAGCCCGCCAGCACGGCCGTGGCCGACAGCACCACCGCCACGGCGGCCGCGCCCCAGGCCCGAAAGCGCATTCCTGCGAATCCCATCCTGAACAAATATCCTCCGCGGCCCCTCGCCGGCAGCCCCCGATCGCAGGGACCGCGATGTAGCGTGGTCCAAGACCGTTGCGCGAGCCTTGCTCCTGCCCCGGCGCTTTGGCCCGGCCGAGGCGGCGAATTGATGGCGGCACACGATTGCAGCCGGAGGGCGGCTCGCGATAATCGAAGGCTGCGGCTTTCGGATGACAGGCGCGGGGGATGACGGACCGGGAGGCGGCGGGCGAGGCGAGCGGCAGCCGGCGAGGCGGGCGTCTTGCGGCACGCCGTCTCGGCGATGCCCTCGGCGCGGTCGCCGCCCTGGCGCTG
>CAXUMV010000429.1:0-3157 GCA_964252065.1 uncultured Lichenihabitans sp. | reverse complement strand
GCCCGCGAGTCCGGCCGCCCGGTCGCCCGTCGTGACGCCGGCCGGTAGGCGGCCCGCTACTTCTTCGCCGCGATGTCGATCGTGACGTCCACCGCGAAGGCGACGTTGTCGTCCCCCGCCCAGGCGCCCTTGCCGACCCCGAACGCCTGGCGCAGCAGCTGGACCGTGCCGACCGCGTGGGCGGTGTCGCCGCTGGCCGTGAAGGTGAAAGGCAGGACCACCGGCTTCTTGACGTCGCGGATGGTCAGCGTGCCGTCGGCCTCGAACCTGTCGCCGCCGAGCGCCTTGAAGCTGGTCGCCTCGAACACGGCTTTCGGGAAGGTCGCGGCGGCGAAGAAGTCGGCGCCGGGGATCAGCTCGTCCTTCTGCGCATCCCCGGTCGCGGCGCTGCCGGTGTCGACGCTCACGGTGGCGTGACCCTCGGCGGGTTTGGCGGGATCGAAGTCGATCGTCGCTGCGAAGCTCTTGAACGTCCCCGTGAACGGCTGCCCGGTGGCGGTCCCGGCGAAGGTGATGGTGCTCTTGGCGGGGTCGACCGTCCAGGGCGCGGCGACGGCGGCGCCCGGCAGGGCCGCGAGGATGACGGCGGCGGCAAGGGAGGTGCGGATCATCGGGCGGTCGTCCTGATGCGGCCCCGGCCGAGGCGCGGCAGGCCGGGGATCATGCGCTGGAGGACCTCGTCGTGCTCGACGAGGTAGTGCCGCAGGGCGGCGCCGGCATGCAGCGCCAGGAAGGCGATCAGCAGGTAGGCCCCGTAGGCGTGCAGCCCCTTCAGGATGGGCTCGAGCACGGGCTTGCTGCCGAAGGCCGTCAGGAAGGACAGGTCGGGCACGCGGAGGACGCCGAACCACAGCGTCGGGATGCTGAGCGGCGACATCGACACCATGGCCCAGCCGATCACCGGCATGCCGATCATGAAACAGTAGAGCAGCCAGTGGGTGCCCTCGGCGGCGCCCTTCTCCCAGGCCGGCATGTCCGCGGGCAGCGGCGGCGGCCGATGGCCGAGCCGCCAGAAGATACGCAGGACCGCGAGCGCCAGGATCGTGAGGCCGACCGACTTGTGGAGCTGGTAGAGCTTGAACTTGTCGGCGATGGGCAGGCCGCCGTGGACCATGCGGAGCCCCATCACCAGCATGGCGATGATCGCGATGCCGATCAGCCAGTGCAGGGTGATCGCGACCACCGTATAGCGGCGGCCGCGGGCTTCGAGCGCGGCGGAGGGGCGTGCCGCGGGCACCGTCAGCTCTGGTGCACGAAGGTGCCGCTGATCATCAGGTCGACCTCGTCGCCGATGACCGGCGCGTAGGTCTTCACCCCGAAATCGGTGCGCTTGATCTTGCCCTTGGCCTCGAAGCCCGCCGTATAGGCCTTGTTGAGCGGGTTCGGCCCGGCGTTCACATAGGTGACCTCGAGCGTCACGGGCTTGGTGACGCCGTGCAGCGTCAGGTCGCCCACCACGGTGGCGGCGCCCGCGCCGGTCTTGGTCACCTTGGTGGACTTGAAGGTCGCCTCGGGGAACTTGCCGGCGTCGAGCCAGGCGTCGCTCTTGAGCTCGCCCTCGAGCTTGGGGCTCTGCACCGAGACGCTGCCGATCTTCACCGCGACGTCGAGCTTGCTGTCGGCGGGCTTGGCCGGATCGAGGGTGAGCGTGCCGCTCGTCTCGCGGAACTGCCCGTAATAGGTCGTGAAGCCGAAATGCGAGACCCCGAACACGATCTGCGTGTGGTTCGGCTCGACCTCGTAGGCCCCCGCCTGCACCTTGGAGGGTTCCGTCTTGACCAGTTGCGCGATGGCGGGCGTCGCGAGCAGCGTGGCTGCGGCAAGCGCGGGAATGAAACGAAGCGTCACGACAAAGTCTCCTCACATCTATCCGCAGGACGCATCCTGCGGACCATGGTGGTCTCTACCGCGCAAAACCCATCTGAGAAATGCCTAAAAGATCGAAAGGTCCCTCGCATTTCATCGATGAGTTCCGCAACCGGCCTCGAACCGCTGCCGCACGGCGTCGTAGAGCTGCCGGTCGGCAGCCGTCAGGGCCGACAGCTGCGGCATCGCCGCCTGGAACTCCGCATCGTAGCGCTGATAGTCGGCCCGTTTGTTCGAGTTGAGGCGAGGCAGCGGCGGCGGCCTGCGCCCGAGCCTCTCGAAAAGGCGCCCGACCAGCCGCTCGGCCTCCTCGGTCGGGGCGAACAGGACGTCGTCCCGCTCGACGAAGCTGAGGGCGGCCGCGAGCAGGGCGGCCGGGTCCGCGGTCTCGGCCGGCGTGCCCAGCGCGATGAGCTGCGATTGCGCTTCGCGCCGCCCGAGCTCGGTGTCGAGGAAGACTGGCAGGGGCGTGTCGCGCATGGCCAGCATCGCGGGGCCGAGCGTGCGAGGATCCTCGCTCATGCGCCGGCTGTGCACGACCCCTGACAGGACGCGCGCGACGGGCTCCCGCAGCAGTCCGACGACCAGGTCGCCGGGCTGCACCCGGTCGAGGATGAACCACGGGGAGAAGTGCACGCCTATGAGATCGAAGGCGCCCGGCTCGGGCGGGCGGGCCAGGAAGGTCGCGGCATCCGCGTAGTAGACCGACGAGCGGAAGCTGCGGCACAGCGCCTGCCAGGCCGAGGTGCCGCCCGCCTTGGGCAGGTGCACGTAGTAGATCGTCCGGTCGAGCGTCCGCAGGCGGGGAGCCGCAAGGTGCCAGCGAAGGCGCTGCAGGTAGCGCCGCCGCCAGCCGAGCCGGACGTCCAGCCGGCGCCGCGGCTCCCGGGCGAAGACCACGAAGACGGCATTGGCGTGCACGCACTGCCAGCCTGCCGCCATCCCGGCCAGGGCGCCCGGATCCATGCCCGGCAGGCGTCCCTTGTGCAGGACCACGACGGACGCGTCCTCGAGGTCGATCAGGGCGTCGTAGAAGCGGACCGGACAGGGCCAGGCGGCCCACTCGCCCCGCGGGGCGAGCACCCGGTCGGCGGACGTCGTCAGGGGGGCCACGACCTCGTGCACGTCGCGCCAGAGCCGGTCCCTCATGGGCGGGGTGACCGGCGGCGGGGTCCAGGGCCGGTCAGGGCACGGCTTTCGCCCGGGCGTCGCGCTTGCCGAGCGTGCGCAGCCGCAGCGCGTTGAGCTTGATGAAGCCCGCAGCGTCGCGATGGTCGTAGGCGACCGCCCC
>CAXUMV010000428.1:0-3192 GCA_964252065.1 uncultured Lichenihabitans sp. | reverse complement strand
ACGAGGGCGCCACGACCGGTTTTCCCGACATCGATCTCGCGACTGGCGGCTATCGACCAGGCGCGCTGTGGATCACCGCGGCGCGGCCGGGGATCGGGAAGACGGTGTTCTTCGCCAGCTCGGCCGTGAAGGCCGCGCGCGCTGGCTGGGGCGTCAAGGGGTTCTCGCTCGAGGTCGCCGCCGACCAGATGAGCGCCCGTCTGCTCGCCGACATGATCTTCGATCCGGCGGAGCAGATCCCCTTTCAAGACATCCTGCGCGGCAATCTTGACGATGCCGGGTTCCGACGCCTCGAGGAGGCCTACGCCGAGCTCAGGGACATGCCCCTGGTCATCGACACGGCATCCCGCCTGTCGGTCCCCGAGCTGCGCATCAAGATCCGGTCCGAGCGCGAGCGCATGGCATCGCGGGGCGTGACGCTGCGGGCCGTGTTCATCGACTACCTAAAGCAGGTCGCCGCCAGCGACCGCTACAAGGGGCAGCGCCATTACGAGGTCGGCGAGATCTCGGCCGGGCTGAAGCAGATCGCCAAGGACGAGCAGGTTTGCGTGATCCTCCTCGCCCAACTCAACCGGGCCCTCGAAAGCCGTGAGGACAAACGGCCTGGGCTGGCCGACCTGCGCGAATCAGGCGACCTCGAGGCGGACGCCGACGTCGTCGCGTTCCTGCACCGCGAGTCGGTCTTCATCAAGAAATCACCCAAGTTCATCAGCGGCGATCCTGAGACCCGGGACGAGTACTACCGGAAAAAGGACGAGGCCGAAGTGATTCTTGGCAAAAACAGGGCCGGCGAGACCGGCATCCACCGTCTCTATTGCAACGTAGCCTGCTCCAGCATGGCGAGCTTGGCGAGCCGGTTCGAAGGCGGTGGCGTATGAGCCGGATCATCGCCGCCCTGATCGAAGCTGGTGTGGCCGCGGAGCTGGTCGCAGACGTCGCCGATGAGATCGCAAAGGCCAGGGCCGAAGGTGCCGCTTCGGTGTCGCCGGCGCGGTCGGCCCGCCAGGAGCGCAACAAGCGCTACTACGACACACACAGGTGCGAGCGTCTGAAAGCGTCTGAAAGTAAGACTATTAAGACGCTTTCAGACGCTATTAAGACGGAGTCAGACGCCAGTAAGACGCTTTCAGACGCCTTTAAGACTATTAAGACGCTTTCAGACGCCCCCTCCCTCCCCTCTTCTTCTTCCCCCCCACACCCCCCTAATAACTACACCTCACCCTCCCAGCACACCCCTTCGGCTTCGCCTCGGGGTGTGCCGCGCGCGCCCAGGGCCGGCAAGCCGGCTTCCCGATTGTCGGCTGAATGGGTTCCGGACGGCGAAGATCGGGCCTTTGCGGCCGACGAGGGTTTCGACGAGCCCGAGATCGACCGGATCGCCGAGCAGTTCCGTGACCACTGGCTGAGCAAGGCCGGCCAGGACGCCCTCAAGGCCGACTGGCACGCCACCTGGCGAAACTGGATCCGCCGTGACAACGGCACCCGCAGCAACGGTCCACGTGGTCGGGGGCCTCGCGACGCTGTCGCCCAACGCGAACTGACACTCGAGGCGAACTCCGGCTTTCTCGCAACGGCGAGCCGGCGCCGCACTGGCGGCCGTGGACCACCCCCGCCCGTTCAGCCGAGATCGACCCGCGGCGTGCTTTCAGCGCTGGCGGGGATCGCCGCTTTCCACGAACGAGACTAGCCCGAGCCGATGAACCAGCCCCTGAGCACCATCCTGTCCAGCATGACCGGCCCTGCTCAGGAGCCGCTCGAGCAAGCCCTCACCAACGTGTCGGGCCTCATCGCGGCGTTGGCTCAAGCCACGATCGACGATCCGCCGGTCAAGGCGATCGAGGCCACCTTAGCTCAAGCTAGGGCGATGCCGTCGGTCGAGCCACTGCTGCGGGGCGCCGTGATGCCCGCCAGCGCTCAGGAAATTCGGCACTGGTTGGAGTTCCTGGTCGCAGCCTGGCCGAACGCGTCGCAGAACGATCTCGCCGGCTACGGTGCGCAGCTCTCGCAGGATGTCAGCGCGGCTAGGCCGTCGAGATATGCCCTGGACGCGTCGGCCCGCACTCTGCGGCGCGAGGCCAAATTCCTGCCTTCGATCAGCGAGGTTCTAGGCGCTATCCAGGCCGCGGAGCAGCGCCTCTTCTGCGCGGTCCACGCCCACGAGCACCTGCCGGAATGGCTCGATCGTGCGCAGGACGCGCTGGCCGCTGCACATCGGCGGCAGCGACGACGCGAACTGAACCGGTCTGCCGCGACCAAACCCACATGATCAGCAGCCCGCCCATCCTCCGCCCCTACCAGGCGCAGGCCGCCGCGGCAGCCCTCGCCAGCCACTGCGCCGGCGAGCACCCGGTGATCAGCGCGCCGACCGGTTCGGGTAAGTCGCTGATCGTCGGGCGGATCGTCACCGACCTTCGCGGCCTCAGAGCCGGCAGGATCGTGGTGACGGTGCCGTCCCGCGAGCTGGCCGAGCAGAACGAGCGGGCGCTGCGGGCCTTCCTGCCCTCGAGCGAGGTCGGCGTCATGTGCGCCGCGCTCGGCCGGCGCGAGGTCGACCGCCCGGTCGTGATCGGCACGCCGCAGAGCCTGGCCGGGGCCATGGCGGTCGACCCGGCCTGCGTCGTGGTCGACGAGGCGCATCAGTTGCCGCTGCACCGCGGCAGCTGGTTCGATCGGCTGTTCGACGCCCTGCCGCGCGGCCGCGCCACGCCGCGCATCGGGCTGAGCGCCACGACGTTCCGAACGGCCGACGGCGCGATCTATGGGAGCCCCGGCTCGTGGTTCACGTGCCAGCCGTTCGAGATCGGCGTGCAGGCGCTGGTCGAGCAGGGCTACCTCGCCCCGGTCCGCTACGTCGCGCCGGGCGCCGCGATGACTACCAAGGGCGTGACGCGAAGCGCCGGCGACTACAACGGCGCGCAGCTCACCCGGGCCAACGCGCAGCTGGTCGCCAAGCAGATCAGGCTGGTGCTGGCCGCCCTGCAGAGGCGGCGCAAGGCCATGATCTTCGCGGTGACGGTCGAACACGCCACGGCGTTCCGCGACGAGGCCGCGCGGCAGGGGATCGCGGCGTCGCTGATCGTAGGGACGATGGGTGCTGCCGAGCGGGACGCGGCGGTGCGCGCCTTTGCGGCCGGGCCCGTGCCGCTGGCCATTACGGTGTCGGCCGCGCTCACCGGCTTCGACGTGCCGGCC
>CAXUMV010000427.1:0-3193 GCA_964252065.1 uncultured Lichenihabitans sp. | reverse complement strand
TCAAGCCGCCGTTCGTCAGCCCCTCGATGAAGCGGCGCTGGAGGGCGAGGAACACGACGGCCACGACGCTGCCCGTGAGGGCGAAGCTCGCGAGCGCGAACACGGCCGGGCGCTCGGCGAGGTCCCCGAAGGGGCGGGGGATGAAGCCGATGCCGAACGGCCCGCCCGTGACGGGCGTCGCGTTGAGGCAGGCGAGCTGCACCGCGACCGCGACGCCGAAGGTGGTGATGGCCAGGTAGTCGGCGCGCAGTCGCAGGGTCAGCGCTCCGACCCCCGCCGAGGCGGCTGCCGCAGCCGCCATGGCGCCGGCCCAGCCGACCGCGATCGGCAGGTCGAGACCGCCGAGATGGCCGCCGCCCGGCGGTGTCGTGAGGATCGCCGACACATAGGCGCCGCCCGTCACGAAGCCGGCGACGCCGACGTTGAACAGCCCCGTCTGCCCCCACTGCACGTTGAGCCCGAGCGCGATCAGCGCATAGGTCAGCGCGGTGGAGGCGAAGAAGGCGGCGTAGCCGACGAGATCCAGCATCACGTCCTGGCCCCGAACAGGCCGGTCGGGCGCACCAGCAGCACCGCGATCAGGATCGCGAAGGCGACGGCGCCCCGCCAGGGCGCCCCAACCAGCGCCACGGCGCCGGCCTCCGACAAGCCGACGATCAACCCGCCCAGCACCGCGCCCGGCACGGAGCCGATGCCGCCGAGGATCGCGGCCGCGAAGAGCGGCAGCAGCAGGTCGAACCCCATGAAGGGGCGGATCTGCACCAGGAGCCCGATCACGACGCCCGCGATGCCGGCGAGCGCGCCCCCGAGCAGCCAGGTCAGCCGGATGACGCCGGCGACGTCGATGCCGCTGACCCGCGCGAGATCGGGGTTCTGGCTGACCGCCCGCATGGCGCGGCCGGCGGCGGTCCGGGTCGTGAAGAGGTGCACGGCGACCACCAGGACGGCGGTCGCGGCGACGGCCGCCATCTGGTTCGGGGTCGCGTGCAGGCCGCCCCCGAGCGGGCGCGCGATCTGCAAGGCGCGGGTGAAATAGGCCGGCCGGGCGGAGAAGACCGCCTCGATGAGGCTGCGCAGGGCGAGCGAGGCCCCGAAACTCGCCATGATGGCGACGATCGCCTCGCCCTTGCGGCGCAGCGGCCGGAACAGCAGCGCGTCGAGGCCGAGCGCCAGCAGGCCGCTCAGGAAGAGAGCGATCGGCAGCGCGATCAACAACGAGGCGGTCACCGACAGCGGCAGCAGCGGCGCGGTGCCCCCGCCGATCAGCGCGCCGAGCGCGCCGCTGATCGTCAGCGCCAGGTAGGCGCCGGCGGTGACGAACTCGCCGTGGGCGAAGTTGGCGAAGCGCAGGATGGCGTAGGTGAGGGTCACCCCGATGGCGCCGAGGCCGATCACGGCGCCCGCCACCAGCCCGTCCACGACGAACTGCAGGCTCACGGGGCGGCCTCTGCCGGCGCGTGCCCGCCGAAGTAGAGCGCCGCCAGGGCCGGGTCCGCCGCGAGGGCGTCCGCCGGCCCCTCGTGCCGGTTACGGCCTTCGACGAGGATCAGCGCGCGGTCCGCCACGGCGAGCGCCGCCCGCACGTTCTGCTCCACCAGCACGATCCCGACCCCGGCGGCCCGGATGGCGGCGAGGCGCCCGAAGACCTCGCCGACCAGTTTCGGCGACAGCCCGGCCGAGGGCTCGTCCAGCAGCAGCACCCGCGGGCTCGCCATCAGCGCCCGGGCGACCGCGAGCATCTGGCGCTGGCCGCCCGAGAGCCGCCCCGCGGCCAGCGTCCGCTGCCGCCGCAGGTCCGGGAAGGTCTCGTACATGGCCTCGGTCTGCCGGGCCGCCTCGCGCCGGTCGGCGAGCCGGTCGCCCGCGAGGCGCAGGTTGTCGGCGACCGTCATGGCCGCGAAGACGTTCTCGGTCTGCGGCACGAACGCCATGCCGCGCCCGATGCGCCGATGGGCCGGCAGGGCCGTCACGTCCGCACCCAGCAGGCGGACCGTGCCGCCCGCGATCGGCACGAGCCCCGCGATCGCCTTGACCAGCGTGCTCTTGCCGGCCCCGTTCGGCCCGAGCACCGCCAGGATCTCTCCTCCCGCAAGCCGCAGCGCAGCGCCGGTCACGATCGGCAGCCCCGGCTCGTAGCCCGCGGTCAGGTCCTCGACCGCGAGGAGCGGCGGCTCCATCAGGCGGCCGGGCGGGCGGGCGGGGCGTCGCTCACGCGGCCGCCCCGCCGAGGTAGGCCTCGATCACCGCGGGGTCGCGGGTGACCGCGGCCGGACTGCCCTCGGCCAGGAGGCGGCCCTGCGCCATCGCGAGCACGCGGGAGCACAGCTGCGCCACCATCTCCATGTTGTGCTCGATCAGGAGAACCGTGACGCCGCGCTCCCGGACCGCGCGGATGCGGTCGACGATGAGCGCGAGCAGCGCCGGGTTGACACCCGCGGCCGGCTCGTCAAGCAGCAGCAGCGCCGGTTCGGCCATCAGCACGCGGGCGAGGTCGAGCAGCTTGCGCTGGCCGCCGGACAGCACCCGGGCGGGCTCGCGCGCGAGCCTGTCGAGCGTCACGAACTCGAGCAGCGCCATGGCGCGCCGGTGCACCTCCGCCTCCTGCCGCCGCACGGCGCCGGCCTGCAGCCAGTTCGGCAGCATGGCCTCGCCCCGCTGGCCCTGCTGCCCCAGCATGACGTTTTCCACCACGCTCATCTGCCCGAAGGGGCGCGGGACCTGGAAGGTGCGCCCGAGACCCAGCCGGGCACGGCGGTGGGCGGGCAGGGCCTCGATCGCCTGCGCCCTGAACAGGATGCGCCCGGCGGTCGGCCGCTGGCTGCCGGCGAGGCAATCGAACGCCGTGGTCTTGCCGGCCCCGTTCGGGCCAATCAGGCCCAGGATCTCGCCCGGATGCACGGCGAAGGACAGCCCGTCCACGGCGACGACACCGCCGAAGCGCTTGGCGAGGGCCTCGACCTCAAGGAGCGGGGTGTCAGGCGGCACGTGGGTCCAGCGGTTCCACCCGACATGTCGCGTCCTCTCGATCCACCAGCCAACGCTCCGAATCCAGCTCAACCGATGCCGCGTTTGCGCTTCTCCTCGTCGGGGAGAAGGTCCGCAAAGCGGGGATGAGGTGACCTTTCGTACGGATGCAGTCCCCTCATCCGCCCTGTCGGGCACCTTCTCCCCGCAAGCGGGGCGAAGGAGCACA
>CAXUMV010000426.1:1036-3202 GCA_964252065.1 uncultured Lichenihabitans sp. | reverse complement strand
ACCAAGCTGTAGTCAGAACAACCGGTGCGCGAGAACGCCGATGTCGTCTTCGCGAGCGCAGCGAAGCAATCCATGTCCGGCCTTCCACACCGGCGCCTGGATCGCCACGGCGCTGACGCGCCTCGCGATGACGGGACCCCGCGAGAGCTGCGATGGACCGCTGCCCTCGCGAGGGCGGCGGCGCTACAGCTTGATCTGCAGCTTGACGTCGCTGCTCCGGCCTTCGGCGGCGCGTTCGAAGGCGGCGATGCTCTGCTCGAAGGGGAAGGTCTCGCTGACGAGCGGCTTGAGATCGACCTTGCCGGACGCGATCATGCCGAGCGCCCGGTCGAAGACGTTGGCGTAGCGGAACACCGTCTCGATGCGGATCTCCTTGGAGGCGATCGAGGAGAGGTCGAACATCACCGGCTCGACCGGCATGCCGATCACCACGAGGCAGCCGCCGGGCCGGATGAGGGTCTGGATGCCCTCATAGGCCTTGGGGGCGCCGCTGGCTTCGAGCACGACGTCGACGCCCCAGCCGTCCGTCGCCTTGGCGACCGCGTCGGCGAGCTTCTCCTTGCGGATGTTGACGGGCGTGATGCCGGGATAGCGCGCCGCGATGGCGAGCTTCTCCTCCATGAGGTCCGAGATCAGCACGTGGGCGCAGCCGCCCGCCAGCGCCGCGAGCGCGGCCATGATGCCGATCGGGCCGGCGCCGGTCACGACGGCGGTGTCGCCGGGCTGGATCTTGGCCTTGACGGCCGCCTGCAACCCGACCGCGAAGGGCTCGACCATCGCGCCTTCGGCGAAGGACACGTTGTCCGGGAGCTTGTAGGTGAAGGCGGCGGGATGGACCACGTAGGGGGTCAGGACGCCGTGCACGGGCGGGGTCGCCCAGAACACCACGCTCGGGTCGACGTTGTAGAGCCCGAGCTTCGAGGCGCGCGAGGAGAGATCCGGGATGCCCGGCTCCATGCAGACGCGGTCGCCCACCTTCAGGGCGGTGACTGCGGAGCCGACCTCCGCCACGACACCCGCCGCCTCGTGGCCCAGCACCATCGGTTCGGTCACGGCGAAGGACCCGATGCGGCCGTGGGTGTAGTAATGGACGTCGCTGCCGCAGACGCCGACCGTGTCGATCTTGATCCGCACGTCGGTCGGGCCGACGTTCAGCGGCAGATCGATCTCACGCAGGCTGAGTTCGTTCTGCCTTTCGAGAACCAGGGCGCGCATGGCAAGCCTTCCTTTGCTGGCGTGACGGAACCGCCCGTCCTCAGTTGACCATGAACCCGCCGTCGACCGGCATGGACACGCCGTTGATCATGGCGGCGTCGCTCGAGAGCAGATAGGCGATCACGCTCGCGACTTCCACGGGCTGGACGAAACGGCCCATCGGGATGCGCGCCAGCATCGGGCCGGACTTGGCGGGATCGCTCCAGGCTTTCTCGGCCATGGGCGTCAGCGTGACGACAGGGTTCACCGCATTGACCCGGATGCCCTGCCGGCCGAGCTCGTTGGCCATGACCCGCGTCATGCCGTCGAGCGCACCCTTGGAGGCGCAATAGGCGGCATGGTCGGCAAAGCCGATGAAGGCCGAGATGCTCGACACGTTGACGATCGCGCCGGCCAGGTTCTTCGCGATCCGGTCGCGGGCGTAGACCTGGGACAGGATCATGGGCCCCCGGCAGTTCACGGCCATGATCGTGTCGAAGGTGTCGACCGTGAGGTCGAGGAAGGAATCGAGCTCCGTGGTCCCGGCGCAGTTGACGAGGAAGTCGGCGCCGACGCTTTCGGCCGCGGCCGCGCGCGTGTCCTCGGCGTCGGCGAGGTCGACGGCCCTGATGCGGCAGCCGATCTCCGCCTGGAGCGCGTCGAGGTCGGCCTGCGAGCGGCTGAGCGCGATGATCGCGGCGCCGCGCTGGGCCAGGAACACCGCCGTCGCCCGGCCGATGCCCTTGCCGGCGCCCGTCACCAGCACGGATTTGCCCTCGAACTCCATCGCGTCCTCCCGCATACCCGTCGTTTAGACGGCCTTTCCGTCCTTGTCGAAAAGATAGACCCGCGCGGCGTCGAACCCGGCCGTGAAGGCTTCGCCCTTGCCCAGCATGCGCCGTCCGGCCGTTTGCAGCACCATGGTCTCCCCGGTCCGCGTCTGGCCATAGATCAGCGTGCTGCCGCCGAGGC
>CAXUMV010000426.1:0-1026 GCA_964252065.1 uncultured Lichenihabitans sp. | reverse complement strand
GTCCCTCGCCCAGGGACAGATGTTCGGGCCGCAGCCCGAGCATGACCGCCTCTCCGACGCCCGGGACGGCGCCGCCGGCGCGCCGGCGGGTCGCCTGCAGCGGGCTCGCGAGGGAGGGATGGGTCACGGTCACTGTGGAGCCCTCCCGTCCCGTGACCGTGCCGGTGATCATGTTCATCTTGGGCGATCCGATGAAGCCGGCCACGAAGGTGTTGGCGGGCGTCTCGTAGAGTTCGTCGGGGGAGCCGACCTGCTCCACCTTGCCGCCGCGGAGCACGACGATGCGGTCGGCAAGCGTCATGGCCTCCACCTGGTCGTGGGTGACGTAGATCATCGTGACCCCGAGATCGCGGTGCAGCCGCGCGATCTCGACCCGCATCTGCGAGCGCAGCTCCGCATCGAGGTTGGACAGCGGCTCGTCGAACAGGAAGAGTTTCGGGTGGCGTACGATCGCCCGGCCGATCGCCACGCGCTGGCGCTGGCCGCCCGACAGCTGCCGGGGCTTGCGGTCGAGCAGCGGCTCCATCTGCAGGATGCGCGCGGCTTCGGCCACCTGCTTGTCGATCTCGGGCCGGGGCACCTTCGACATCTTGAGCCCGAAGGCGATGTTGTCCCGCACGCTCATGTGGGGGAAGAGGGCATAGCTCTGGAACACCATCGAGACCTGGCGCCTCGCGGGCTCGAGATCGGTGACGCGGGCGCCGTCGATGAAGACGTCGCCGCCGCTCACCTCCTCGAGCCCCGCGATCATGCGCAGCAGCGTCGACTTTCCGCAGCCCGAAGGGCCGACGAAGACCACGAACTCGCCCTGCCGGGCGGCGATGTCGACCCCGTTGATGACGCTCACGGGCCCGAAGCGCTTCTCGATCCCCTCGAGCCGCAGGAAATCCATGCTCCCGGTCTCTCCCTTGCCGGCCATCTACTTGGTCGCTCCCATGGTCAGGCCGCGCACCATGTGGCGCGAGACCATGAGCGCGAAGATCGTCACCGGCAGCACGATCACGGTGCCGGTCGCCATGATCTTGC
>CAXUMV010000425.1:0-3237 GCA_964252065.1 uncultured Lichenihabitans sp. | reverse complement strand
CAACACCTGCCCGGTCGGGGTCGCGACGCAGGACCCCGTGCTGCGCAAGCGCTTCGTCGGTCTGCCCGAGCACGTCATCAACTTCTTCTTCTTCGTCGCCGAGGAGGTCCGCGAGCTGATGGCGAGCATGGGCTATCGCAAGGTGGACGAGATGGTCGGCCAGATGCAGATGCTGGGACGCGAGTCCGTGGTCGACCACTGGAAGGCCAAGGGCCTCGACTTCGGCCGGCTGTTCCAGAAGCCCGAGGCGCCCGAGGGCGTCGACATCTTCTGCACCGAGCGGCAGGACCACAATCTCGGCCGCGTGCTCGACCAGGCGCTCATCGCCGAGACCGAGGGCGCTGTGGCGGGCCGCACGCCCATCGTCGTCGATAAGCCGATCGCCAACACCGACCGCACCACGGGCGCCATGCTGTCGGGCACCATCGCGCGCCGGTACGGCGAGGCCGGGCTGCCGGACGGGACCGTACACATCCGCTTCACCGGCACTGCCGGCCAGAGTTTTGGGGCCTTCGTCGCCAAGGGTGTCACCCTGGAGCTCGAGGGCGAGGCCAACGACTATGTGGGCAAGGGCCTCTCGGGCGGGCGGCTGGTCGTCTACCCCTCCAGGCGCGCGACACGGATCGTGCCGGAAGCCTCCATGATCGTCGGCAACACCGTGCTCTACGGAGCGACGTCGGGCGAGTGCTACTTCCGCGGGGTCGCGGGCGAGCGCTTCGCGGTGCGCAACTCGGGGGCGGTGGCGGTGGTCGAGGGGACGGGAGACCACGGCTGCGAGTACATGACCGGCGGCGTCGTCGTGGTGCTGGGGCCCACCGGCCGCAACTTTGCGGCCGGCATGTCGGGCGGCATCGCCTATGTGCTCGACGAGGACGGCTCCTTCGCCAAGCGCTGCAACATGGCGATGGTCGACCTCGAGCCCGTCGCCAGCGAGGAGGAGGCCGCCGAGCGCCTCTACCACGCCTCGAACGACATCCAGATGCCGGCGCCCGTCGACGTCATGACGGACATGACGCGCTACGACGCCGAGCGGCTCAAGCAGCTCATCGGCAACCACGCCAGGCTCACCGGCTCGACGCGGGCCGAGGCGCTGCTCGCCGACTGGACGAGGAGCCTGACGCTGTTCCGCAAGGTGATGCCGATCGAGTATCGCCGGGCGCTGGCCGAGATGTCACCCCAGATGATGGAGCGGCCCATGCTGGCCGTCGCGGGAGCTTGATCGATGGGTAAGGTTACGGGCTTCCTCGAGCACGATCGGCACGACCGGCGCTATGCGCCGGCGGCGGATCGCGTTCGCCACTACAAGGAGTTCGTCATCCCGCTGTCGGAGGAGGCGAACCGCGACCAAGCGGCGCGCTGCATGAACTGCGGTATCCCGTTCTGTCACAACGGCTGCCCCGTCAACAACCAGATCCCCGACTGGAACGACCTCGTCTATCGCGGCGACTGGGAGGAGGCCTCGCGCAACCTCCATTCCACCAACAACTTTCCCGAGTTCACCGGGCGCATTTGCCCCGCGCCCTGCGAGGCCGCCTGCACGCTGAACCTCTCCGACAGCCCGGTCACCATCAAGTCGATCGAGAACGCGATCGTGGACCGGGCCTGGCAGGAGGGGTGGGTCGTACCCGAGAAGGCCGCGCGGGCGACCGGCAAGACGGTCGCCGTCGTGGGCTCCGGGCCGGCGGGCCTCGCCTGCGCCCAGCAGCTCGCCCGTGCCGGGCACGACGTGCACGTCTACGAGAAGAACGCCAAGCCGGGCGGCCTCCTGCGCTACGGCATCCCGGACTTCAAGCTCGAGAAGACGCATGTCGACCGGCGCGTCGCGCAGATGACGGCCGAGGGCGTCACGTTCCACTGTGGGGTGAATGTGGGCATCGACCTCACGGCGCGGGAGCTGCAGGACAACTACGATGCCGTGGTGCTGGCCGGCGGCTCCGAGAAGCCCCGCGACCTGCCCATCCCGGGCCGGGAGCTCGCCGGCGTCCACTACGCCATGGAGTTCCTGCCCCAGCAGAACAGGCGGGTGTCGCGCGAGCCGCTGCGCTCGAACCAGCCGATCGTCGCCTCGGGCAAGCACGTCATCGTGATCGGCGGCGGCGACACGGGCTCGGACTGCATCGGCACCTCGATCCGCCAGGGCGCGCTGTCGGTCACCCAGCTCGAGATCATGCCGCGCCCGCCCGAGAAGGAGGCCAAGCTCCTGACCTGGCCGGAGTGGCCGCTGAAGCTCAGGACGTCCTCCAGCCAGGAGGAGGGGGCCGAGCGCGACTTCGCCGTGACGACGACGCGCATGGTCGGCGAGAACGGGGCCGTCAAGCACATCGAGTGCGCGCGGGTCGATGCCAAGTTCAAGCCCGAGCAGGGGACCGAGTTCCGGCTGCGGGCCGACCTCGTGCTGCTCGCCATGGGCTTCGTGTCGCCGGTCAACGACGGGCTGCTGGCCGATCTCGGGATCGGGCTCGACGGACGCGGCAACGTCGCGGCCGACGTGAAGAGCTACCGGTCCAGCGCCGAAAAAGTCTTCGCCTGCGGCGACATGCGCCGCGGCCAGAGCCTCGTGGTGTGGGCGATCCGCGAGGGACGGCAGGCGGCCCACGCGGTCGACAAGGCGCTGATGGGCTCGACGACGCTGCCGCGGTGACCGTGCCGGCCAGCCTGCGCGGCTATGTCTACAAGCCGCGCACCGTGGCGTTCCTCGGCGTCCAGGCGCTCGGGCGCTGGCAGGTCAAGGCCACCGCGATCACGGTGCGCGGGACGGCAGCGCATTTTCCGGAGGTCGTGGAGGCGGCCTGGTCGATGGCCGAGGCGTTGCTGGGCGAGGTCGTCGACGACGGCCGGGACGCGGGCATCGCCCATGTCACGCTGCACCTCGGCCTGGGCGGTGTCTGGCTGCTGCTCGACTGGTGGAGCGAAGGCGACATGCTGATGCACCGCCATTGCCACGCCTCCCTCGACGATCCGACGCGCTTCGCCGATGTCGCGTCCCGCCACGTCGGTCCTTGCGTATGGGAACTGGCCGTGCAGGCTCATGAACGCGAGGCGTGGTTGCGCCACGTCCTTGCCAATCCGGCCGGCCCGGACCTCAATGCCTATCTGCGGGACGGGCTGAGCGCCCGCCTCTGACCGGCGATCGAGGTCACGGGCGGGGCCAGCTGAAATCGTCGATGCGGCCGGGCTTGGGCGCGAGAGGCCGGCCTTCCTCGAGGACGCGCTGGGCCAGCGACGTCCCGCCGGCGT
>CAXUMV010000424.1:0-3243 GCA_964252065.1 uncultured Lichenihabitans sp. | reverse complement strand
CGAACAGGCACCGCCAATGCGCCACGACGCTCGCGAGAACGGCCTTGTCGATCGCCGGCAGCTTGCCCTTGTGGAGCACCAGGATGGTGTCCTGCTCGAGCGCGATCACCCCGTCGTAGAAGCGCACCGAGCAGGGGAACGGCGCCCAGTCGGCGCGGGGCGCGAGGATCCGGTCCTCCGGCCGCACCAGGGGGCACAGGGCCCGGTGGACGGCGAGCCATTGCGGCGCGGGCGGGGCGGTGCGGGTCCTCACGGGCAGGCGCGACCTTCAGGCCCGGGCCGCGCCGCCGGCCGGCGGCAAAGGCCGATTGCCCCTCCCCCGCCGATACGTTATGGCCCATCGCACGGTGGCCGCGCGCGCGGAACCCCAAGGAGAGCGAAGGGCATGGCTCAAGCTGACGACGTGCCGATGCAAAGCCAGTACATGGATTATGCCGAGCACGAACGCACCTACCGGATGTTCCTCGGACTGGCCAAGCGGGTCTCGATCACGGTTGTGGTCATCGTCGTGCTGATGGCCTTCTTTCTCATCTGACCTCATCGAATTCAAGCCGGACGGCCGACCGTCAGCCGCTCGCGGGCGACGGGACAAGAGCCCTGCCGGCCGAGGATCCGCTTATGCGCGTCGCCGTTCCCGCCGAATCCGATCCCGCCGAGGGCCGCGTCGCCGCGACGCCGGAGACGGTGAAGAAGCTGCTGGGGCTCGGAGCGAGCGTCACGGTGCAGAACGGAGCGGGCACCCGGGCCGGCATGCCTGACCGCGACTACGAGGGCGCCGGCGCGAGCCTCGCGCCGAGCTTCGAGGACACGGTGCGCGACGCCGACATCGTGCTGAAGGTGCGGCGCCCGAGCGAGCCCGAGACCGCGGCCCTGCGGCGCGGCTCCATCCTGGTCGGCATCCTCGATCCCTACGGGCAGGATGCGGCGCTGCATACGCTCGCGGCCGCCGGGGTGTCGGCCTTCTCGATGGAGCTGATGCCGCGCATCACCCGCGCCCAGGTGATGGACGTGCTGTCCAGCCAGGCGAACCTCGCCGGCTACCGGGTGGTGATCGACGCCGCCGAGCAGTACGGCCGCGCCTTTCCCATGATGATGACCGCGGCCGGCACGGTGCCGGCGGCCCGCATCTTCATCATGGGGGTCGGGGTGGCGGGGCTGCAGGCCATCGCCACCGCCCGGCGGCTCGGCGCCATCGTGACCGCCACGGACGTCCGCCCGGCCACCAAGGAGCAGGTGGAGTCGCTCGGGGCCAAGTTCGTCGCCGTCGAGGACGAGGAGTTCAAGCAGGCCGAGACCGCCGGCGGCTACGCCAAGGAGATGTCGGCCGCCTACAGGGATAAGCAGGCGGCGCTGGTGTCGACCCACATCGCCAGGCAGGACATCGTGATCACCACGGCGCTGATCCCCGGCCGGCCGGCGCCGCGCCTCGTCAGCGCCGCCATGGTCGAGAGCATGCGCCCGGGCTCGGTCGTCATGGATCTCGCGGTCGAGCGCGGCGGCAACTGCGAGCTCGCCCGGCCCGGCGAGGTGGTCGACCACAACGGGGTGAAGATCGTCGGCTACCTCAACGTGCCCGGCCGGTTGGCCGCCACCGCCTCCAGCCTCTACGCCCGCAACCTCTTCGCCTTCGTCGAGACCCTGATCGACAAGGAACGGAAGGCCGTGGCGGTCGATCCCGACGACGAGCTCGTGAAGGCGACCTGCCTCACCCGGGACGGGGCGATCGTCCACCCGAGCTTCCAGCCCAGGGCCGCCTGACGCCGGCGGGCCGGAGACGTTCGACACGCGACACCAGTAAAGGGGCAAGTGCAGCATGGCCGCCGATACGCCGCAGCAACTCTACGATAAGGCTGAGGCCGCCGCCCTCGCGGCCCGGCAGTCGGCCGATGCCGCCCACGGCTATGCGGCGCAGCTCGCCGACATGGCGGGCGCCGGCGCCCATGCGGCCTCGGGCGGGGCCATCGACCCCTTCGTGTTCCGCCTCGCGATCTTCGCCATGGCGGTGTTCGTGGGCTACTACGTGGTCTGGTCCGTGACCCCGGCGCTGCACACCCCGCTGATGTCCGTCACCAACGCGGTCTCCTCGGTGATCGTCGTGGGAGCGCTGCTGCTGATCGGCGTCGACACCGGCGGGGCGCATGCGGCCGGCGCCTGGGCGGCGCGGCTGTTCGGCTTCCTGGCCCTGATCCTCGCCAGCGTGAACATCTTCGGCGGCTTCCTGGTCACCGAGCGCATGCTCGGCATGTACAAGAAGAAGGGCTGAGCCGATGAGCGACAGCCTCGCCGCCCTGCTCTACCTCGTCTCCGGCATCCTGTTCATCCTGGCGCTGCGCGGGCTGTCCTCGCCCGCGACCTCCCGGCAGGGCAACCGCAACGGCATGATCGGCATGGGCCTTGCGGTCCTGACGACCTTGATGCTGAAGCCGCCGACCGACGCCGTCGGCTGGGTGCTGGTGATCCTCGGCCTGGCGATCGGCGGCGGCATCGGGGCGTGGCGGGCCCGCACGGTGCAGATGACCGCGATGCCCCAGCTCATCGCCTTCTTCCATTGCCTCGTCGGCCTCGCGGCGGTGATCGTCGCGGCCGGCGCGCTATACGCCCCCCAGGCCTTCGGCATCGGGGTGCCGGGCGCCATCCACGGGCCGAGCCTGGTCGAGATGTCGCTCGGCGCCGCCATCGGCGCCCTCACCTTCACGGGCTCGGTGATCGCCTTCCTCAAGCTCGACGGGCGCATGTCGGGCAAGCCGATCATGCTGCCCAACCGGCACGTCATCAACATCGGGCTCGGCGTGCTCCTGGTGGTGCTGATCGCCGCCTTCGTGGCCGGCGGGCAGGCGGTCCTGTTCTGGCTGGTCGTGCTGGTGAGCCTCGCGCTCGGGGTGCTGATCATCATCCCGATCGGGGGCGCCGACATGCCGGTCGTGGTCTCCATGCTTAACTCCTATTCGGGCTGGGCGGCCGCGGGCATCGGCTTCACGCTCGGCAACCTCGCCCTGATCATCACGGGCGCGCTGGTCGGCTCGTCGGGCGCGATCCTGAGCTACATCATGTGCCGCGCGATGAACCGCTCCTTCGTGTCCGTCATCCTCGGCGGGTTCGGCGAGGTGGCGGCGACGGGCGGCGGCGCGGCCGAGACGCGCCCCGTCAAGCAGGGCTCGGCCGAGGACGCCGCCTACATCATGAAGAACGCCGAGAAGGTGATCATCGTGCCGGGCTACGGCATGGCGGTCGCCCAGGCCCAGC
>CAXUMV010000423.1:0-3275 GCA_964252065.1 uncultured Lichenihabitans sp. | reverse complement strand
AACAGAGGATCCTCCCGGGGCCACGTGGCAAGGAGGTCAGCTCGCGCAAGGATAGGGCCTGCTTGCCGGTCTCCTCCGACAGGAGCGAGGTCGACGCGAGGAAGCACTCGATGGGGATGCCGATGGGCGCGCGCGCCCGCTCGAAGCGGTTCACCGAATCGTGGCGCAAGATAAGTCCCAGTTCACGGAACGGGCACGCGCCGACGTCGTCGGGGTCGACGATGTCGACGCCTGGCCGGGCGGCATAGGCGCTCAGCAGGCACCCGACCTCCTTGTGGGCTGATTGATCGCTGGGCGGCCTGATGGCCTTGGATCGGGTGTGGGCGAGGAACGCATTGATGCAGCCCTCGCGGTCGAAGATCCTGTCGGAATAGTCGTTGAAAAACCACGACCATACCGCACCTGGGCGCCGCGCGAGCATCAGGTGCAGGAACCACCAGCTGACCGGCAACTCCACAAAGGGGTCGTTCTGCGCGACCAGCCGCGCCAACCCGCTCGGTCCTCTCACACCGCCTTGCGCCGACGCCTCGTCCATTAGCCCAGTGGCGAATAGCCAAAACGCGAGCGACTCCGCCATTTTAGAGCCGATGCCCAATTCGTCCGCCGTGTCGGTGTTGGCCACGAACGCGCCAGTCTCGATCAACCTGGCCAGCCCTTTCGGGATCCAACCGTAGCGCACGGGGAAGGTGACATGACCACCATATTGGAACCGCACGGCCGAAGGGTTCATGCCGTGCCCCTAAGCGAGGAAACCGCCGACGCGATGGCGGCGACGGCACGATCGATCTCGACATCGGTGTTGCACGGCGAGACGGACAAGCGAATGCTCGAAAACGCCTCTGCTTCGGTCAGGCCCATAGCCATCAACACGTGGGATGGCTCGGGCCTGCCGCTCGTGCAAGCCGACCCCTGCGAGCACATGACCCCCATGGCGTCTAGATTTGCGACAAGCGCCATCCCGTCGACGCCCGGGAATCTCAGGTTGGATGTGTTTGAGAGGCGTTCGGACCGACTGCCGTTGACCACCATGCGCGGGCAAGCCTCGGTCAGCATCGCCTCTAGGCGGTCGCGCAGCCAACGCATCCGTTCGCGATCACCGTCGAAGCGGGTCGCCCGGGCCTGGCATGCCGCCGCGAAGCCGGCGATCGATGGCACGGCCTGGGTGCCAGCCCTCATCTCGCCCTCCTGGCCACCGCCGAGCAAGAGCGGTCTGAGCGCAGGCGCGCCCGGGCCGACGATGATGGCGCCGACTCCCATGGGACCATGGACCTTGTGGCCCGAGACTGTCAGCAGGTCAGGGCCGGCCGGTCGGCCGGCCAGCAGCGCGATCCGCCCGAACGCCTGCGCCGCGTCGGAGTGGAAGGACGCATCAGGCCGGAGGGCAACGATGTGCGCGATGTCCGCAATCGGCTGGATAACGCCAGTCTCGCTGTTCGCCGCCTGCACCGAGACGAGCACCGGGCCGGGAGACCTCGACATGACGTCCTTGAGCCCTTCAAGCCGGATGGCGCCGTCCTGGTCCACCGACAGGATCGTGACGTTAACGCCCGCCGCGCGGCACGCCTCGACTGGCCTCAGGATCGAGGAATGTTCGACGGCAGTCGTGATGATCGTGCCGCCTGCCGGAACGCTACGAAGGACGGTGTTGTTGGCCTCAGTGCAGCCCGAGGTGAAAACGACCCCGTCCTCGTAGGCGCCGGATATGAGAGAGGCGATCTCGTCGCGTGCGCGCTCCACAATAATTCGCGCGCGGTCGCCGAGCGCATGTCCACTCGACGGGTTAGCCGCACCGGAGCGCATCACGTCGACAACGGCAGCCAATACTACTTCCGTGACGGGCGCAGACGCATTGGCGTCGAGGTTCACGAACTCGTGCCTCTCGTCCGGGTACGGTCCGTGGCACGACGCTAACACCTCCGTCGTGTAGGCGCGAAGGTAAGCGTTCAACGGCCCGCCCTTGACTACTCTTTGAGCCTAAGGATTCGGCCCCGACCGAACCTTATCTAAACGGCGCGAATGGGCAATAATCGAGATCACGGCCAAGACAGACCCTATTGGACGCCGTTCGCACAGTCTGAGGCGGCTGCGCCGCCTAGCAGCGCCAACATACGTTAACCGCAACCGGCGCTGACACACTGCTACGGATCGGACAGGCTCGGCGCTCCTCGGTCGATGAACTCGCGCCGCTTAGTCGCCAGCATCTTGGCGTAGGTGTTCTCAATCATGCGGACGCTCGTGCCACAGTTCTCGGCCACGATGTTGAGCGGCACGCCGCCCTCGATAGCTCGCGAGATGTAGGAGTGGCGTAGGGCGTAGAACGTGCCGGACGGGTCGAGTTCGGCGACCGTCAAGGCGCGCTTCATCGGTCGGAGTTGGTGGCTCGCAGCCCAGGCCGTACCGTCGGCTCGGGCGATGAGTGGCGCCTCGCCACTTCGCCCGGCGACTAGCGTGCTGAAGAACCTCATGGCGTCCGGCTGGAGGATCACCGTGCGCGGGCCGGTCTTGCCGCTCGGAACGTGGAGCGACCCTGAGGGATCGAAGTGCCTGACCTGACAGGCGGCGAGTTCGCCGTAACGCGCGCCCGTCAGGAAGCCAGCGGTCAGCAGGTTTCTGAAGGCCAGATCCTCGGCGGCTGCGATCAGGCGCCGGACCTGCCCGGCCTGGAAGTGGACGACACGGGCGCGAGCCACGCGCTGGAACGGCTTGACGAGACGCCAAGCCGTATCGTCGGTCAGGCCGTGAGCCGGGTCGCCTACGGCGTGGTTCAGCATCGCCTTGACGATCGTCAGCACGCGGTTGGCGGTGTCCTGGCTGCGCCGGCGTTGCTCAGCATCGTCGGTCGACCGCACCAGCCCGTCGCGCCAGCGCTCGATTTGGCTGCGGGTCAGCTCGGCCACGAGGCGATCGCCGAAGCTCGGCAGGAACAAGCGCTTGAGCCGCAGGCGGGCGTCGTTGGCGGTGCGTCGGTTGCGAGCTTCGAGGCTGCTGAGGTAAGCCTCGGCTCTGAGCCTCCCAGAAGGTCAGCACCGAATGACCGTCACTGTCGGCGAGGTCGTCGGCGATCCCGACGCTCTTGGTCCAGGCGCCCCCCTTGCCGTCGGCCACTCGCACGACCCAGCTCCCGGCGGTCTGGTTGCGGCGATAACCGAGCGACAGGCCGGGCGCGACGCGGACGAAGACAGGCTTCTTGGTCACCGGCAGCTTGAGGCGGCTGCCCCGGGTTTCCAGCTTCGTTGCACGTACACCGCGGGCCATGGTGTCCTGTTTGTGTCCTG
>CAXUMV010000422.1:0-3275 GCA_964252065.1 uncultured Lichenihabitans sp. | reverse complement strand
CCAGCTCCTGCGCACGCTCTACTACGAGACCGAGCGGCTGATCGGCGGCCAGGCGCGGGCGGTCGGCTGGGCCGAGCGGCTGGCCGCCGCCCAGCAGGAGCTGCGCGCCGCCCTGCCGGGCTGGTCGGGGGCCGAGCTCGACGCTTACGAGGGGCGCCACTACCCGCCCTACTGGCTGCGCGTCGATCTTGAGTCCAAGGTGCGGCACGCCGAGATCCTACGCGCGGTGGCCGGAGAGGCGGTGCCGCTCGTCACCACCATCACCACCGATGCCTTCCGGGACGTGACCGAGCTGACGCTCGTCGCCCCGGACCATCCGCGGCTGCTCGCCACCATCGCGGGCTGCTGCGCGACGGTCGGGGCCAGCATCGTGGACGCCCAGGTGTTCACCACCACCGATGGCCTCGCGCTCGACACCTTCACGATCGCCCGGGCCTTCGAGCGGGACGAGGACGAGGAACGCCGGGCGGCCCGCGTGATCAACGCCATCCGGCGCGCCCTGCGCGGGGACATCCGCCTCGCCGAGATTGTGGCCGCCAAGCGCACCGCGGGGCGCGAGCGCGACGCGACCTTCCCGGTCGATCCCGAGATCGTCATCGACAACCAGGCCTCGAACCGCCAGACGCTGCTGCAGGTCAGCGCCAACGACCGGCTCGCGCTGCTTTACGACCTGACGGTCGCCATCGCCCGGCTCAACCTCAACATCGCGACCGCGCGCGTGGTGACCTTCGGCGAGAAGGCGGTCGACACCTTCTACGTCACCGACCTGACGGGCGCCAAGATCCTCGACGAGAACCGCCAGAACTCGATCCGCCGGCAGATCATGGCGGCCCTGGCCGAGCCGGGCGCGGCCGCTTGATTTTCCCCCGGGGGCGCCTGATATCCGCGGTCGCCCGCCAAAACCCACGAGATCCCTGAATGTCCGATCCCAATGCCGATGCCATGCAGACCGGGTCCGCTGCCGCCGCGGCGGCCGTGGAGGACGCTGCACCGGGGACGCCGGCGGCCGATGGACCCGATCCCTTCGCGGTGCTCGAAGCGCTCAAGGCCGAGAACGAGGCCCTGAAGGACAAGGTGCTGCGCACCATGGCCGAGATGGAGAACATGCGGCGGCGCACCGACAAGGAGGTGGCCGACGCCAAGAGCTACGGGGTGGCGAACTTCGCCCGCGAGATGCTGGCGGTCGCCGACAACCTCCATCGGGCCGTCGGCAGCGTGGGCACGGAGGTCCGCGACGGCAACGAGGCGGTCCGGACCCTGGCCGAAGGCCTGGAGCTGACCGAGCGCGACTTCGAGTCCCGGCTGGCGCGCTTCAACGTCAAGCCGCTGGAGCCCGAGGGCAAGAAGTTCGATCCCAACATGCACGAGGCGCTGTTCGAGGTCCCCGACGAGACGGTCGCGGCCGGCACGGTGCTGCAGGTGGTCGAGCGCGGCTACGCGATCGGCGAGCGCGTCCTGCGCCCCGCCAAGGTCGGTGTATCGCGCGGCGGCCCGAAGACGATCAACTAGATGAAGTGTCCTTCTCCCGCCTTGCGGGAGAAGGTGCCCGACAGGGCGGATGAGGGGACTCGCCAGCCCTGAGGATCACCTCATCCGGCCTTCGGCCACCTTCTCCCGCCTTGCGGGAGAAGGGCATCGTTCTCTCCCGTCATCCGTCCTGGGCGGTGACGATCAGGGTGCGGTCCTCGTCGGTCCAGATCACCCCGAGGTCGAGCGCGTCGCCCTGGTGGTACTCGACCTTGCCCGACACGGCCGTGTCGCCCCGCTGGGCGGAGGCGCGCAGGTACTCGGCGGCGTCGCTGCTCATCGCGCCCACGATCGTCTGGACCTTGGCCCTGTCCCACCCGAAGGCGGAGGACAGGGTCGCTTCCTGGTAGTCCTTGAAGGCCGCGATCACCCGGTCGTCGGCCGGCACCCCGATGCGGACCTCGAAGCGCCGGAACGCATCGCCCTTGCATTTCAGCGTGCCCTCGACGTCGTCGGCGCCGGTCGACAGCAGCCGCACGTCGAGGTCGCCGTCCTCGCCCGCAAAGCCGCGCGTGATGTTGAGCGGCCGCTCGAAGGCGATCTTGTGGCCGGTCGTCGCCCGCACGAAGCCGGCCATGAAGGCGAGGCAGCCCAGGGTGGGCCTCGCCGGGGCGGCGGCGGCCGGGGACAGGCTCGCCCTGAGGACCAGCATGGCGAGAACAGCGGCGGCGGCCTTCATGCGTGTCGTCCCCATCCCGGGCCGGCGGGTCAGCCGTCCATCTTCAGCGCGGCGATGAAGGCCTCCTGCGGGATCTCCACCTTGCCGAACTGCCGCATCTTCTTCTTGCCCGCCTTCTGCTTCTCCAGGAGCTTGCGCTTGCGGGTCACATCGCCCCCGTAGCACTTGGCGGTCACGTCCTTGCGCAGCGCGCGGATCGTCTCGCGGGCGATGATCTTTCCCCCGATCGCCGCCTGCACGGGGATCTGGAACATGTGCGGGGGAATGAGATCCTTCAGCTTCTCGACCATGGCGCGCCCGCGGTTGTCCGCCCGGTCGCGGTGCACCAGCATCGACAGCGCGTCCACGGGCTCGGCGTTGACCAGGATCGACATCTTGACGAGGTCGCCCGCCCGGTAGTCGATGATCGTGTAGTCGAAGCTGGCATAGCCCTTCGAGATCGACTTCAGGCGGTCGTAGAAGTCGAACACCACCTCGTTGAGCGGCAGCTCGTAGGTCACCATGGCGCGCTTGCCGACATAGTTGAGATCGCTCTGCAGGCCGCGCCGGTCCTGGCAGAGTTTCAGGATCGAGCCGAGATGGTCGTCCGGGGTCAGGATCGTGGCCTTGATCCAGGGCTCGCGGATCTCGAGGATCTTCATGACGTCCGGCATGTCGGCCGGGTTGTGCAGCTCGATCTCCCCGCCGTCGCGCAAGTCCATCCTGTAGATGACGCTGGGTGCGGTCGCGATCAGGTCGAGGTTGAACTCGCGCTCGAGCCGCTCCTGCACGATCTCGAGGTGCAGCAGCCCCAGGAAGCCGCAGCGGAACCCGAAGCCGAGCGCGGCCGAGCTTTCCATCTCGAAGGAGAAGCTCGCGTCGTTGAGGCGCAGCCGTCCCATGGCGGCGCGCAGATCCTCGAAATCGGCCGCATCGACCGGGAACAAGCCGCAGAATACCACGGGCTGGGCGGGCTTGAAGCCCGGCAGCGCGTGGGCGGTCGGCTTGCGCTCGTCCGTGATGGTGTCGCCGACTCGGGTGTCGGCCACGTCCTTGATCTGCGCCGTGATGAAGCCGACCTCGCCGGGGC
>CAXUMV010000421.1:0-3309 GCA_964252065.1 uncultured Lichenihabitans sp. | reverse complement strand
ACGGCGAGCTGATCGCCGACCGGCCCGACGCCCTGTGGACCCGCGACGCGATCGAAGCGACCCGCCTCGCCGCGGCCCCGGAGCTCGCCCGCATCGTCGTGGCGGTCGATCCTCCGGCGACGTCGGGCGCGGGGGCGGATGCCTGCGGCATCGTCGCGGTGGGGGCGCGGGGCGAGGCCGCCTACGTCCTGGCCGACGCGACCCTGGCGCGGGCCAGCCCCCAGGCGTGGGCGGGAACGGCGCTGGCGCTCTATCACCGGCTCGAGGCCGACGGCCTCGTGGTCGAGGTCAACCAGGGCGGCGAGATGGCCGCCGCCGTGCTCGCGCAGTGCGATCCGGCCGTGCCGGTGATCCCGGTGCGCGCCACCCGAGGCAAGTACCTGCGGGCCGAGCCGGTCTCGCTGCTCTACGCGCAGGGGCGCGTCCACCATGTCGGCGCGCTCCCGGCCCTGGAAGACGAACTCTGCGATTTCGGCCCGGACGGGCTGTCGACTGGCGCCTCGCCCGACCGCCTCGACGCTCTGGTCTGGGCAGTGACGCATCTCCTGCTCGACCGCCGCGCCGAGCCGCGAATCCGAAGCCTTTAGCCTGTTCGATCGGATCGTTGCACGCCGCATCGGAGGGTGGCGCCCGATCGGCTTCTGGGCCGCCTGTATCGGCACGAGGCCGCCTTTCCGCAGGCCGGAATGGCCCGCGACGTCAGGCTCGGCGTGATGAAAACCCGCACGCGGCGGGGCGTCCCGTCCGACCGCGACCTCGGCGACCGCCTCGGCATCTCCGACGGTAACGCGATTCTACCGCTGCCGGAACCTCGTCAGACAGGCCGCAAAAGCCTGACCTCCCGAGAATTTGACCCAGGCACCATGCCCTAACCACCAAATGGGAGAAGCGATCATGTCGATGTTCGAACCGGAAGACTTTGGCGCAGCGGGTAATGGCACGACCGATGATACCGCATCTTTCGCGGCTGCCGGTGCGGCGCTGCCCAATGGAGGAATTATTCGTCTCCGGCAAGGATCAAACTATCTTATCGATAATAATCTGTATCTTCCGGACGGCGTCAGTATTGAAGGATATCTGACCGGCGGCGGTCAGATAACGTCCGATGCCAGCGGCGCGACGCGGCTTTTCAAGCTAAATTCTCGGCTTATCATCAGCAGTCAGGCAGCGATCTTTCTCGGCAACGCATGCAGTGTTTCCCGCTGCTTCGTGATCCGCAAAGGGATGGTCGGCCCCGAGAACAGCGCGTCCGCGTATGCCGGGACTGCATTCATAACAAGTGGGAGTGACACCGGACTGTACGACCTGTATATCCTCGGTTTTGGGCAAGCTTTCTCTGGAAGCGGTTGCGGGCGCTCGACGATTCGAGGCATCAAGTGGGATTGTATCTCCGGGTTTATAGCGACAAGCACCGCCGATACGCCGCGTTGGTCCGATTGTCATGGCTGGCCCTTCGGAACCATCAATGCGGCTAACCCCGTCCAACCCTTCGATACCGCGCACTTCCTGTTCCGTGCGGGAGTCGCATACAAGTTTGTCGGCCTGAACGATTTCTTCAGCCTGAAGGATCTCTTCAGCTTCGGCTACATGACCGGGTTCGAATTTTCCGGGTACAGTGGAGCGGGTTGCGCAAACATTCTCGCCATTGGCTGCTCCGCTGATGGTCTTAGGGAATACGGCCCGCGGACCACGGAGGCCGAGACGCCGAAGCCACCGATCATACCAAATACGGTTGCTTGGAATATCCACAGTTGCGTCGACATGCTGATGATGATCGGCTGCAAGGCGGCCGCTCAAGATTTCGGTGTTGTGGTCGATACGGGGGACCAGGACGGCGCCACCAACGCGGAAACGCAGATCATCGGACTTCAGTGCTGGGGCGTCAGGAACGGCATCAGACATCTCTCGGGGAAGTTGAATGTCATTTCTCCCAAGCTGCGAGGCATCTACCTGCCCGGAAATGCAGCGGCTGGCGCAACGGCAGGTATCGGATGTCTCGTGCAGTCGAGCGCTGGCGCGAAGTGCCTTATTTCTGCCCCCCAGGTCTCAGACTTCGCAAGCGCATTCAACGGAGACAACGGATCTGGGCTCAAGATAGCCAATCCCTTCGAAGTCTTAGGGCCCGTCGCAAACGCCAAATGCCCGTCGCTTTCGATATCGGACACCACGGCTCTGGACTATCGGTGGGATACGGTGATCGTAACTGGTGGTAGTACCGGGAGTTTAGCTGTTACCTATCCAAGCCATGAAGTAACGTTTATCTTCTCCGCCTCTGGTGTGAACTTCTACTCCGGCGGAACTATGCGACTGACTACGGGAACCTATACATCGACCGTCAATGCAAGTCTTACGCTCAGGTGTGTTGGGGCATCTTGGATTGAAACGAGACGCACGGCCGGCACCGATGCGACGGCCGTCAGCTACTAGTGGTCTGAATTATACCAGACCTTGATGAGTCTGACTCATCGAGGTCTGCTTTCGCGACTGCGCGGCGGCGGCCGGCCGGACCCCACTGATCCTGACTATGTATGGGTCGGGATCAGTAGGACTTGGTATTAGAGCGCAATCCGACGAAGTGGAAACCGGTTTGTCGTAAGAGTGCGCGTAAAATCAAAATGTTAGAGCCGTTTGGCGCCAAGCCTACATGTCTTTGCGCTGGTTCGAGGAGCCCCCGATGCCGAACCTGCTCACCCGGCTGGCGCGGGCCGCCGGCTATGTGCCCGCAACGAAGGCCGCTCCGCTCGCCGGCCCGAGCTTCGCCCTCTACGGCGATGCCCGCGCCGTCTGGACCGCGCGGGACGGCACGGCGCTGGCGCGCGAGGGCTACCAGCGCAACGCCGTCGTCCACCGCGCGGTGCGTCTCGTCGCCGAGGGCGCCGCCTCGATCCCTCTGATCGCCACAGGGCCGGAGGGCGCCGACCATCCGATCACGACGCTGCTCGCCCGGCCGAACCCGCGCGAGGGCGGCACGCGCCTGCTGGAGGCGCTCTACGGGCACCTGATGGTCTCGGGCAACGCCTACCTGGAGGCGGTGGCCCTCGACGGCGTCCCGCGCGAGTTGTTCGTGCTCCGCCCGGACCGGATGCGGGTGGTGCCGGCGGCCGACGGCTGGCCGGCCGGCTACGTCTACGAGGTCGGCGGACGGCGGGTCAGCTACGACCAGGCGGGCCCGGTGCCGCCGATCCTGCACCTCGCGCTGTTCCACCCGACCGACGACCATTACGGCCTGTCGCCGATGGAGGCGGCCGCCGTGTCGCTCGACATCCACAACGCGGCCGGCGCCTGGAACAAGGCGCTGCTCGACAACGC
>CAXUMV010000420.1:516-3311 GCA_964252065.1 uncultured Lichenihabitans sp. | reverse complement strand
GGTGCCGCTGAGGTTGCGCTCGGCGTGGGTGGAAAGCTGGACGGTGATCCGGCCGTTGCTGCGCGCCGGCATCATGTCCCGGAAATAGGGCACGTCGACCCGCACGTATTGCGCCTGCGTCGGGAAGGGCTGGGTCACGGCGGTCAGCCGGATCGCGGGGCCGGCGGGGAGCGAGGCCGGCGCCTGCTGCGCGAGCGCCGGTGCCGCCGTCGCGGCCACGGAAGCGGCGAGTGAAGCGGCCAGCCGGGACAGGGTGCGACGGGTCATGCGGCTCGGTCCTCCGATGGTGTCGGGCGATGCGGCGGCAGCCGTGCCGTCGATCGGTGATCGTCGGTGCCGCCGGACCAGGGCGGGGCAAGGACGGTGCCAAGCCTAGCGGCCGACCGCGCCACCGCGGTCCGCCTCGCCGCCTGGGTCCGGTCAGGCGTGGAAGCGCGCCGGCGCATAGGGCGCCGGGTCCACGAAGGGCTCGGCTCCGGTCATCATGTCGGCCATGAGCCGGCCGGTCGTGGGGCCCAGCGTCAGCCCCTGATGCGCGTGGCCGAAGGCGCCCCAGAGGCCCTCCTGCCCCGGGATCGGGCCTATGATCGGCAGCATGTCGGAGGTGCAGGGGCGCACGCCCATCCAGGGCTCGCCGTTCACCCGCTCGGCCAGGGGCAGGAGCGCGCGGGCGACGGGCTCGGCGCGTTCGAGCTGGACCGGCGTCCTGTCCGCGCCGTCGCGCGCGAACTCCGCGCCCGTCGTCAGCCTGACCCCGGCCCGCATCGGCGCGAGCATGAAACCGGCCCCGTCGTCCATGACCGGGCGGTTCAGCATCGCGTTGCCCTTCAGGCCGTAATGCATGTGGTAGCCGCGCTTGCCGAAGGTCGGCGGGGCGAAGCCGAACCGGCGCGTCACCTTCGGGGAGGCGGCCCCGAGCGCGACGACGGCGCTCTCGGCCTCGACCGGACCCTCTTCGGTCTGCGCCGTCCAACCCGTCCCGCTGCGGGCGAGCGTGTCCGCGTCGCCGATCGTGAAGGTCCCGCCCTCGCGGGCGAAGGTCGCTGCGTAGGCGAGCGTGAGCGCGTGCGGATCGCTGACCGAGAGCGGATCGGTCCAGTGGACCGCGCCCACGCGCTCGACCTGCAGGTGCGGCTCGGCCTCGGCCAGCGCCTTGCCGTCGAGAAGCCGGTGCTGGACGCCGTAATCGCGCTGCGCGGCTTCGGCCGCCTTGGCCGCGACCTCCAGGCTCCGCGCGTCGCCGTAGAGCCGCATCCAGCCGACCGGCCGGAGCAGATCCATCGCATCGGCATCCTGCGCGAGCGCCCGGTGCTCGTCGACGCAGGTCGCGATCAGCCGCGAATAGGCGGTCACCGCCCTCAGGTAGCGGCTCGGCTCCGAATGCCACCAGTAGCGCAGGAGGGGCGAGACGAAGCCCGGCAGCGCGAGCGGGTGGTAATGGACGTCGGTCGCCCGGTTGAGCGCGATCCGCCGCAGTTCCGCGAGCGCGCGGGGAAAGGGCTGGGGATAGGCCGCCTCGCGCTGGATGATCCCGGCGTTGCCGAAGGACGCACCCTCGCCCGGCTGCTGCCGGTCGATGAGCGCGACGTCGAGCCCGCGTCTGCGCAGGTGCAGAGCGACCGAGACGCCGACCATCCCGGCCCCCAGCACCATCACGGATCGCGTCATCCCGGACGTCCCCTTGTCTACGGCCTCGCGCCGGTCTCGATGGCGATGTTGCCGTGCGGGTCGAGACGCACGCTCATGCCGGGCGGGACGACGCAGGTACAGTCGTATTCCTCGATCACCGCCGGGCCTTGCCAGTCCCGGCCGACCAGGTGGCCGCGCCGGAGGATGGGGGTCGCGAGCCAGCCGTGCTCCGGGCCGAAATAGGCCTGGCGCTCGCCGGGCGCTGCCGCGTCGGCGGCCGGGCGGGTCCCGGCATCCTGCAGCGTCTCGAGCTCGCCGCTCGCCGAGAGGTTCAGGCTGACGAGCTCCACGGGCTCGCCCGGCCCGGCGCGGTGGCCGTAGGTGCGCTCGTGCTCGTCGCCGAAGGCCTCCGCGAGCCTCGCCGAGGTCTCGGGGCTGACGGGGCCGTCGGGCATCGCCACGGAGAGCTCGTAGGCCTGGCCCCGGTAGTGCAGCTTGGCGAACCGCCGGAGCCGGATCTGGTCGGGCCGGAAGCCGTCCGCCTCGAGCTTGCCCCGCCCCTCGCTCTCGAGCGCCTCCCAGGCGGCCAGCAGGCCGGGATGGTCGAGCGCGGCCGTGCTTTGCCGAAAGGTCCGGGACAGGTGGTACTCCACGTCCGAATAGAGGAGCCCGACCGCCGAGAAGACGCCGGCCGAGGGCGGCACGATCACGCTCGCGATGCCGAGCGAGCGCGCCATGCCGGCGGCGAAGAGGGGCCCGTTCCCGCCGAAGGCGACGAGCGCGAACTGGCGCGGGTCGCGCCCCCGCTCGGACGACACGGCCTTGATGGCCCGGATCATGTTGGCGGCGGCCACGAGATGGGCGCCGTGCGCCGCCCGCTCGACCGGGAGACCGAGCGGCGCGGCGATCCGCTCCGCGAGGGCCGCGCGCGACTTCGCCGCGTTCAGCTTCACGGCGCCCCCCGCGAGGTGGTCGGGGCTGATGTAGCCGAGCACGACGTTGGCGTCGGTCACGGTCGGTTCGGTGCCGCCGAGATCGTAGCAGACCGGGCCCGGGAAGGCGCCGGCGCTCCGAGGCCCGACCTGCGGCGCGCCGCCGGCATCGATCGAGATGATGGATCCGCCGCCCGCCCCGACCTCGGCGAGGTCGATCGCCGGGACCTTCAG
>CAXUMV010000420.1:0-506 GCA_964252065.1 uncultured Lichenihabitans sp. | reverse complement strand
CGCTCCACACCGGGACGGCGCACGCGATCGCCCGGCCGTCTTGCCTGGCCGGCGATCTCGGCGAGGTTGCGCCGCGCCGCATCGTCGACCATCGCCAGCGAGCCGACGAGCAGCGGACTGGCCGGGAAGCCGTTGTCGGCGAGGTCGATCGCCGGGACCTTCAGCACGTATCCGGCGCCCGACATCAGGCGCGAGCCGATCATGATGCCGCCGCCGACGGAATATTCCTCCGCCCGCGTGACCTCGCCGTTCTCCACGAGGGCCGCCTTCGCGGTCGTGCCGCCCATGTCGAACGAGATGATTCGGTCGAAGCCGGCGCGCCGCGCCAGCGCCCTCGCGCCGATCACGCCCGCGGCGGGACCCGATTCGATGATGTGCACGGGCATCTCCGCCGCGACCTCGGCCGGCGTGAGACCCCCGTTCGACTGCATGAGCAGCAGCGGCCCGGTGATGCCGATCCCCTTCAGGTCGGCGCCGAGCGAGGTGAGATAGCGGCCGACGACCGG
>CAXUMV010000419.1:0-3320 GCA_964252065.1 uncultured Lichenihabitans sp. | reverse complement strand
AAGGGTCCGCAAAGCGGGGATGAGGGGACCTTCGTGCGGAGGCAGTCCCCTCATCCGCCCTGTCGGGCACCTTTTCCCCAGAGGGGCGAAGGAGCACACCGGCCGCGTCGTCTACTAATCCGGGTTCGGAGCCCCGGGCGGGCCCCGATCGCAGCGTGCGAGGATCGGGCGGCCGCTTCCTTCGCGTTACCCACAGGGATCGCATGACATGCGGCGGGGCTTGAGCATCCTGGGTATCCTGCTGGCCGTGGTCGGCCTCCTATGGGCGTTCCAGGGCGCCGGCCTGCTGGGCGGCAGCTTCATGACCGGCGACCGGCAGTGGTTCCGGATCGGGATCGCGTGTCTCGTGGTCGGCATCGGGCTGCTGACCTTCGCCAACCGCCGAAGCCTCTGACCGACCAGGGGCCGGGCCGGGCGAGGAAACTTAAGCGCTGCCTTGGCGTTTGGGGAAAACCTGTGGGCCGCCTCCTGCCCGTGCAGGCCTCGAACGGGGTTCGCGATGCGACTGCTTCTCATCATCCTGGTGCTGCTCCTCCTGTTCGGCGGTGGCGGCTATTACGGGTATTCGGGCGGCTATTACGGCGGCGGCGGCTTCGGCGGCATCAGCCTCGGCGGCCTGGTGCTCATCCTCCTCGTGATCTTCCTTCTGCGGTAGCGCGCGGCGCGGGGCGGGCCTGCCGCGCCCCGGGGCGGGCTGCGGGATGACACCGCCCGTCCGGCATGGTTGAACGGCGGGGCGCCTCGCCACTCGCCGCCCGGGTCCCCATGTCACTCGTCTCGCGTCCCCTCAAAGCCGGCGACAAGGTGTTCCTCGTCGACGGCTCCTCGTTCGTGTTCCGGGCCTATTTCCAGTCGATCCGCCAGGACACCAAGTACAACTACCGCAGCGACAAGCTGCCGACCGGCGCGCTGCGGCTGTTCTGCACAAAACTGTTCCAGTTCATCCGGGAGGGCGCGGCGGGCATCGCGCCCACCCATCTCGCCATCATCTTCGACAAGAGCGAGAACTCGTTCCGCAAGGAGCTCTACCCCGCCTACAAGAGCAACCGGAACGAGCCGCCCGAGGATCTCGTCCCCCAGTTCCCGCTGATGCGCTGCGCCGTGCGCGCCTTCGGGCTCGAGCCCATCGAGCAGGACCGGTTCGAAGCCGACGACCTCATCGCGACCTATGCCGAACAGGCCCGCGCCCGGGGCGCCGAGGTGCTGATCATCTCGGCCGACAAGGATCTGATGCAGCTCATCGGGCCGGGCGTCTCGATGTACGACCCCGCCTCGGGCGATCCCAGCAAGCTCGGCTCGCGCGGCGAGCGGAGGATCGGCGAACAGGAGGTGTTCGACTATTTCGGGGTCACGCCCGACAAGGTGGTCGACGTCCAGGCACTCGCGGGGGATTCCACCGACAACGTGCCCGGCGCGCCCGGCATCGGCATCAAGACCGCGGCTCAGCTTCTCGCCGAATTCGGCACCCTCGACGCCCTCCTGGAGCGCGCCGGCGAGATCAAGCAGCAGAAGCGGCGCGAGACGCTGACCGATCCCGACAAGGTCGCCCTGATCCGCATTTCCCAGCAGCTCGTGACGCTCGAGCGCGCGGTGCCCCTCATCGTGCCGCTCGACCAGCTCGGCCTGCACGCCCCCGACCCCGGCCAGCTCGTCGGCTTCCTGAAAGCCATGGAGTTCTCGACCCTGACGCGCCGGGCCGCGGAGGCCTACGGGCTCGAATGGGCCGATGCCGATCCCGACCCGAATTTCCTGGGTCCGCTTGGCTGGCGCAAGCGCAACGGCGACTGCCAGGAGGGCGACTATCCGGTCGCGCCCCCACCGCCCCCCGTCGCGGAGGTGGCGGCGAGCCGCCTCGCCGCCGAACCCCCGCCGACCGGGCCCGGCCTGCTGGCCGCGGCCCGCATCGCCGAAGGGCTCGCGACCGTCATCACCCACGCTCACTACACCACGATCACGACGCTCGAGGCCCTGGACCAGGTGATCGCGACCGCCCACGCGACCGGCCTTCTGGCGGTTGACACCGAGACCACCTCGCTCGATCCGCGCACCGCCGAGCTGATCGGCATCGCGCTCGCGACCGCCCCGGGCGAGGCCTGCTACGTGCCGCTCGGCCATGTCGGCCAGGGCGAGGGCGGGCTGTTCGGCGAGGGCGCGCGGCTGCCGGGCCAGCTCGACACCGCCGTGGCGCTCGAGCGGCTGCGCGCGGTGCTGGCCAGCCCGGGCGTCGTGAAGATCGCCCACAACATGAAATACGACTGGTCGATCTTCGCCGCTCACGGCGTGGACATCCGCCCGCTCGACGACACGATGCTGCTCGCCTACGCGCTCGACTCGGGCAAGAACAGCCTCGAGGGCCACGGCCTCGACGCGCTGGCCAAGCGCCACCTCAACCACCAGCCGATCGCCTTCAAGGACTTGGCCGGCTCGGGCAAGAGCTTCATCGGCTTCGCGCGCGTGCCGATCGACAAGGCGACCGAATACGCCGCCGAGGACGCCGACGTCACGCTCCGCCTGTGGCGCGTTCTGAAGGCGCGCCTGCCGGCGGAGCGGCTGACGACCGTCTACGAGACGCTCGAGCGCCCCATGGTCGAGACGCTCGCCATGATGGAGCGGCGCGGCATCCGGATCGACAAGGCGATCCTGTCGCGCCTGTCGGGCGAGTTCGCCCAGAGCATGGCGCGGCTCGAGGCCGCGATCTACGAGCAGGCCGGCCAGGCCTTCAATCTCGGCAGCCCCAAGCAGGTCGGCGACATCCTGTTCGGCAAGATGGGCCTGCCGGGCGCGACCAAGACCGCGACCGGCGCCTGGTCGACCTCCGCCCGCGTGCTCGACGACCTCGCCGAGGCCGGCAACCCCTTCGCGCGGCTGATCCTCGACTGGCGGCAGGTCAGCAAGCTCAAGCAGACCTATACCGACGCCCTGCCTGGCTACGCCGACCCCGGCACGGACCGCGTCCACACCTCCTACCAGCTCGCCGCCACCACCACGGGCCGGCTCTCCTCCTCCGAGCCGAACCTGCAGAACATCCCGGTGCGCAACGAGGGGGGGCGCAAGATCCGCACCGCCTTCGTGGCCCCGCCGGGCCACAAGCTGCTCTCGGCCGACTACAGCCAGATCGAGCTGCGCCTGCTCGCCCACATCGCGGACCTACCGCAGCTCAAGCAGGCCTTCGCCGACGGGCTCGACATCCACGCCATGACCGCCTCCGAGATGTTCGGCGTGCCGGTCGAGGGCATGCCGGCCGAGGTGCGGCGGCGCGCCAAGGCCATCAATTTCGGCATCATCTACGGCATCTCGTCGTTCGGGCTCGCCAACCAGCT
>CAXUMV010000418.1:604-3320 GCA_964252065.1 uncultured Lichenihabitans sp. | reverse complement strand
CCGTCAACAACATCAGCAACATCCTGGTCCAGATCTCGGTGCTGATGATCGTGTCGTCGGGCCTCACCTTCGCGGTGGCGAGCGGCGAGTTCGACCTGTCGGTCGGACAGGTCGCGAGCCTCTCGGGCGTGCTGGTGGCGGGCCTGATGATCTGGACCGGCCTGCCGGTCGCGGCCGCCATGGTGCTGGCGATCCTGGCCGGCGCCGTGATCGGCGTCGTCAACGGCCTGCTGGTCACGCGCCTGCGCATCCCCTCGCTGATCGCGACCCTCGCCATGGGCCCGATCGCGCTCGGGCTGAACTACGCCTACACCAACGGCGATTCCATCTACGCCTCCATGCCGGCGGGCTTCTACTACATCGCCACCGGCAAGATCGCCGGGATCGTGCCGGTGCCGGTGATCATCGCCCTCCTGGTGGTCGGCATCTTCTACGTGCTGCTCAACAAGACCCGGCTCGGCCGCGGCGTGGTGGCGACCGGCTCCAACATCCAGGCGGCCCGGCTGTCGGGCATCCGGGTCAACCGGTGCCGGCTCACGGCGCTGGCCCTGTCGGGCCTCGGCGCCGCCATGGGCGGCGTCATGCTGACCGCCCGCCTCGGCACGGGCCAGTCCGGGGCAGGCGACGCCTATCTGCTCGACAGCCTCACGGCGGTGTTCCTGGGCATGACCGCCTTCAAGCCGGGCCGCGCCACGGTGCAGGGCACGCTGGTGGGCGTCGTCATCATCGGCATGCTGGACAACGGGCTCAACCTGCTGGGCGCGCCCTTCTACCTGCAGAACGAGGTGCGCGGCCTCGTCATGATCGCCGCCGTCAGCCTCGCGGTGCTGCGCGCCGAGATCCGCTTCTTCTGAGGTTCCGCCATCACATCCCGCATGAGGAGTACGCCATGAGCCAGCAACCGAACGGGCGGGTTGCGCTCGTCACCGGATCGAGCCGGGGGATCGGGCGGGCCATCGCGCTCGGCCTCGCCGAAGCCGGGTTCGACCTCGTGCTGAACGACATCGCGCGGCAGGCCGACGCCCTGGCCGAGGTCAAGGGCGCCATAGAGGCGCTGGGGCGGCGCGCCGTGCTCGTGCATGCGGATGTCAGCCGCAAGGAGGAGGTCACGGCCATGGTGGCCGAGGCGATCGCCGCCACGGGCCGGATCGATGCCGTGGTCAACAACGCCGGCATTCTGATCTCGAACTCGGTCGAGGCGCTCGAGGAGGCGCAGTGGGACGCCGTGCTCGACGTGAACGCCAAGGGCACCTTCCTGGTGACCCAGGCCCTGCTGCCCCACATGCGTGCGCGCCGCTACGGCCGCATCGTCAACATCGCCTCGATCGGGGGCAAGCACGGGGCGCCGCTGCAGGCTCACTACTCGGCCTCCAAGGCGGCCGTGATGGGCTTCACCCGCGTGCTGGCCCAGGAGGTGGGCGCGGACGGCATCACGGCCAACTGCCTCTGCCCCGGCATCATCGTGACCGACATGGGCCGCACCAACCTGGCCGACAAGGCGAACGCCGACAAGTGGGTGGGGATCACGGCCCTGCGGCGCCTCGGCCAGCCCGAGGACGTGGCGGGCCCCGCGGTCTTCCTGGCGTCGGACGCCTCGGCCTTCGTGACCGGGCAGTCCCTGAATGTGTGCGGCGGCATCGTGCTGAGCTGAGGGTTGCGCCTCGCGCGGCAGCGCGCCCGTTCCGAGGCCGCTGGACGGGGCAAGCCCATGCCGACTACCTTGCGGCCCTGCTGCTGCGCCTCCGGCGCGGCGGCCCAAACGCCGAGCGGCGGAGGACGCAAGTGGACGAGCGCATCGGATTGATTACGGGGGCCTCCTCCGGCATCGGGGCCGCCCTCGCCCTGCGCCTCGCGGGCCAGTGCCGCGGGCTCGTCCTGCATGCGAGATCGGCCGGGGAGCAGCTCGAGGAGGTGGCCCGCCGCGTCCGCGCCGCCGGCACCACCGTCGTCACGCAGCTCGGCGACCTCGTGGACGAGGCCGTCGCCAAGCAGCTCGTCGAGCTCGCGCGCGGCACCTTCGGCCGCCTCGATGCCCTGGTGGCGAATGCCGGATTCCCGATCCTCAAATCCTTCGCCGACGGCGAGCTTTCCGACATCGACTACGCGTTCCGCTGCAACGTCTACAGCTTCTTCACCCTGGTGCGGGAGGCGCGCCCGCTGCTCGAGGCCTCCGACCGGGGCCGCGTGGTCGCGCTGGGCAGCTTCACGTCCCACGTGTTCCGGACCGACCTCCACCAGTTCCCGCTGTCGGCGGCCTCCAAGGGCGCGCTGGAGGTTGCGGTCCGCAGCCTCGCGGTCGTGCTCGCGCCCGCAGGCGTCACGGTGAACTGCGTGGTGCCGGGCTACATCGAAAAGGATGCCGGGACCAAGGACGGGGTGTCGGACGACGAGCTCGAGCGGAGCCGCTCGCGCATCCCGCTCGGGCGGACCGGCCTGCCGACCGAGGTCGCCGCCACCATCGAGTTCCTGCTGTCCAAGGACGCGGGCTACATCACCGGACAGTCCCTCCACGTGAACGGCGGGCTGATCTGATTGCTGGCACGCGGGACCTTGAGCCCCGCCGGAGCGCCGTCCGTTTCGCCGATGGACGACAGCCCTCAGAGGCTGCCTGAAAACCCGGTGCCGTCATCGCGAGCGAAGCGTGGCGATCCACCGATCCAAAAGGGGAAGCCTGGATCGCCACGGCGCCGGCGCGCCTCGCGACGACGGCGAACCA
>CAXUMV010000418.1:0-594 GCA_964252065.1 uncultured Lichenihabitans sp. | reverse complement strand
GAGGCCGTCGTTTTCGAACGGACGTCACGCCACGGCCCGCGGCAGAGTCTCCCGTCGATCAGAGGGCTCGGCCTCGATGCCGTCCAGCATCCGCGCGGCGAGGTGGCTCATATGCCGGGTGATGTCCGGGGCGCCGGTCATCTCCCCGAATGTACCGCGCGTCATGGGCCCGAAGGCCAGAAGCGTCGGGGTCGCCCGGCCGTCGCGATCGAGCACGCGGCTGCGGGCATCGACCGCGATCCCGAGGCCGATGTCGTCGAGCCGGGCGAGGCCGCTCCCCAGGAGCGAGGCCACCAGGCGGTTGTTGCGAAGGTCCTTCTCCGGGCCGGTGCAGAGCACCACGGCATCGAAGGCGCGGGTGTCGCGCTCACCCGCGGGACGGGTCAGGCTCACAATGAGCCGGTCGCCCTCGCGCGCGAGGCCGTCGAGCCCGCCCCGTTCCACGCGAAAGCCGCCCGTCTCCGTGTCCCGCGCCAGCGACTCGTGCACCTGGGGGGCGATGCGGAAGCGGTGCACGTCCCAGAAGGGCAGCAGCCAGCGCAGCACGCGCGCCTTCTCGCCCGCCGGCAGCGCGCCCCAGATCACGGGCAGGCC
>CAXUMV010000417.1:0-3328 GCA_964252065.1 uncultured Lichenihabitans sp. | reverse complement strand
CACCTCCGGCGGCATCTGGGGGATCGACCGCGGCTACTGCATGATGATCGGCGGCCACAAGGCGGCCGTCGACCATCTCGACCCCGTCTTCAAGACTCTGGCGCCCGGGCGGGGCGAGGTCGACCGCACGCGGGGCCGCGAGAAGCTCGCCGACAACCGCGCCGAGGAAGGCTACATCCATGCCGGGCCGCCCGGCGCCGGCCACTTCGTCAAGATGGTGCACAACGGCATCGAGTACGGCCTGATGCAGGCTTATGCCGAGGGCTTCGACATCCTCAAGCAGAAGAGCAGCGAGGAGCTGCCCGCCAACCAGCGCTTTGAGCTGAACCTCACCGACATCGCCGAGGTCTGGCGGCGCGGCAGCGTGGTCAGCTCCTGGCTGCTCGACCTCACGGCCAACGCGCTGACCGGCAACCCGGGCCTCGAGAACTTCTCCGGCCACGTGGCCGACAGCGGCGAGGGCCGCTGGACCATCGAGGCGGCGATCGAGGAGGCGGTGCCGGCCAACGTGCTTGCCGCCGCCCTCTTCGCCCGCTTCCGCTCGCGCGAGGACCACACATTCGGGGAGAAGCTGCTGTCCGCCATGCGGTTCGGCTTCGGCGGCCACGTCGAGAGCGGCCTTCCCTCCACCGCCGCGGCAAAGGGCTGATCCGGTGGCCGATCTTGCGCCCGCCGCCGCCGCCGGCGCCCCGAAACCAGGACCGTGCACGCTCGTCATCTTCGGCGCGAACGGCGATCTGACCAAGCGCCTGGTGACGCCGGCGCTCTACAACCTCGCCCTGACCGGCCTGCTGCCCGAGAACTTCGCCCTGCTCGGCATCGATCGAACCGGCACGGACGCGGCCGCGTGGCGCCAGCACCTGTCCGACGCCATGCAGGGCTTCGTGGGGGGAACCGGCGAGTTCGATCCCGCCCGCATCGATGCCGACGCGTGGAAGACCCTCACCGACCGCATGGCCTACCTCGTGGGCGACATCGAGGAGTCCGCCACCTACGACCGGCTGCGCGACACCATCGCCGAGATCGACAGGCAGCACGGCACGGGCGGCAACGTCGTGTTCTATCTCGCCATCGCGGACCGCTTCTTCGGGCGCGTGGTCGACGAACTCGGCAAGGCGAGGCTCCTCGAGCAGGGCGAGGGCAAGCCCTGGCGGCGCGTCGTGATCGAAAAGCCCTTCGGCCACGATCTCGAAAGCGCCCGCGACCTCAACCGGCGCATCCTCCAGTCGCTCGACGAAACGCAAGTCTACCGGATCGACCACTTCCTGGGCAAGGAGACGGTCCAGAACATCATGACCATGCGCTTCGCCAACGGCATGTTCGAGCCGCTGTGGAACCGCGACCACATCGACCACGTGCAGATCACGGTGGCCGAGACGGTCGGGGTCGAGGCGCGCGGCTCCTTCTACGAGGCGACCGGCGCCCTGCGCGACATGGTGCCGAACCACGTGTTCCAGCTTCTCTGCATGACCGCCATGGAGCCGCCGACGTCCTTTGCGGCCGACGCGATCCGCTCGAAGAAGGTCGACGTCTTCGCCGCCATCAAGGCCGTCAAGCCCGAATGGGCGGTGCGGGGCCAGTACGAGGCCGGCACGGTGCTGGGCAAGCCGGTGCGCGCCTACCGCAACGAGCCGAACGTCGACCCCGCCTCGAACACCGAGACCTATGCGGCGATGCGGCTCGACATCGACAACTGGCGCTGGGCCGGCGTGCCGTTCTACCTGCGGACCGGCAAGTACATGACCTGCCGCACGACCGAGATCGCGATCCGGCTGAAGTCCGCCCCCATGAGCCTATTCGAGAACGAAGCCGCCCGGGCCATGCACCCCAACTGGCTGGTGCTGCAGATCCAGCCCGACGAGGGCATCTCGATGCAGTTCGACGTCAAGCGGCCGGGGCCGCTCGTCGAGGTGCAGTCGGTGAAGATGAACTTCCGCTACAGCGATTGGTTTCCGGCGCAGCAGAACGTCGGGTACGAGACGCTGCTCTACGACGTCATGATCGGCGACCAGACGCTGTTCCAGCGCGCCGACCAGGTCGAGGAGGGCTGGCGCATCGTGCAGCCGGTGCTCGATGCCTGGAAGGAGCATCCTGGCGGCATCCCGACCTATCAGGCGGGCTCGGCGGGTCCCTCCGCGGCCGACGCGCTGGTCGCCCGCGACGGCGGGCGGGCCTGGCGCCCTGTCGTGGTCGACCCCGGTCCGCAGACCGAGAAGCCGCCCTCGTGACCCGCCCGGAGCGGCCCATCCGCCTCATCGTGTCGGACATCGACGGCACGCTCGTCACCAAGGCCAAGGTGATCACGCCGCGGGCGCGGGCGGCGATCGAGGAGTTGAAGCGTCGCGGCATCGGCTTTGCGGTCGCGAGCGCGCGGCCGCCGGTCGGCCTCCGAAGCATCATCGCCGACCTCGGGATCACGGTCCCGGTAGGCGCGGTCAATGGCGGGGCGATCGTCCGGCCCGACCTCACGATCGTCGAGCAGCAGGTCGTGCCGCGCGATGCGGTGGACAAGACCGTCTCGATCCTGCGCCGGCAGGGCATCGACCCGTGGCTGTTCACCGACGACGCGTGGTTCCTGCGCGACCCCAACGGCGCCCATGTCGACCATGAGGCGCGCACCATCGGGCTCACGCCCACGGTGATCGGGGATTTCAGCGAGGCCCAGGTGGCTGGCGCCCTCAAGCTCGTGGGGGCCAGCCACGACCACGCGCACCTGGCCGAGTGCGAGCGCATCCTGCAGGCCGACCTCGGCGGCCGGGCGCTCGCCACCCGCAGCCAGAGCTACTACCTCGACATCGTCCATGCCGGCGCCAACAAGGGCGAGGCGGTGATCGGCATCGCCCGCACCCTCGGGGTGCCGCTCGAGGCCGTGCTTACCATCGGGGACGGCGCCAACGACACCCCGATGTTCGGGGTCGGCGGCTTCAGCGTGGCGATGGGCAACGCCACCGACGCGGTCAAGAATCTCGCCTCCGTCGTGACCGACGGCAACGAGGACGAGGGCTTCGCCAAGGCGATCGAACGCTATGTGCTCGAGGAGGCGCGGCCATGAGCGGCAACCCGGGGCCCCGCGGGCCCGTCGCGGTGGTGCTGGCGGACGTCGACGGCACGCTGGTCACCGAGACGAAGGAGCTGACCGCACGCGCGATCGCGGCGGTCGAGGGCCTGCGCCGGGCCGGCATCGCGTTTGCGATCACGAGCGGCCGGCCGCCGCGCGGCATGGCCATGCTGATCGGGCCGCTGAAGATCGACACGCCCGTCGCGGGGTTCAACGGCGGGGTGCTGGTCAACCCCGACATGAGCGTCATCGAGGCCAAGACCATCGCCC
>CAXUMV010000416.1:0-3341 GCA_964252065.1 uncultured Lichenihabitans sp. | reverse complement strand
CGGCCGACCTCAACGTGTTCGTCGGCGCCCTCTCCACGGCGCAGGTCAAGACCCTGACCTCGGCGGCGGTGTCCGGCCTGTCGACGGCCGCAGTGGCTGGCCTGAGCGCGGCGCAGGTCGGCAGCCTGTCGGCGGCGGGGCTCGGCGCGCTGACCTCGGCCGAGCTGTCCACGCTCGGCACGGCCCAGATCGCGGCCATCGGCTCGAGCCAGCTGGCCGGCCTGACCACCGCGCAGCTCGACAATTTCGGGACCACCCAGCTGCTCGCCCTGTCGAGCGCGCAGGTCAAGGGCCTCACCTCGGCGCAGCTCAACAGCATCTCGTCGGCCGACCTCAACGTCCTAGTCGGGGATTTGGCGACCGCACAGATCGGCACGCTGACCTCGGCGGCGGTGTCCGGCCTGTCGACCGCGGCGGTGGCGGGCCTGAGCGCGGCCCAGGTCGGCAGCCTCTCGGCCTCGGGCTTCGGGGCCCTGACGACCGCCGAGCTCGGCGGGCTCGGGACGGCGCAGGTCGCGGCCCTCAACTCGGGCCAGCTCGCCGCGCTGACGACGGCCGACTTCTCGGCGCTCATCGGGGCCTCGGGGACGAGGGTCACGGCGCTCTCCACGAGCTCGATCGCGGGCATCAGCACCTCCGACATCAGCGCCCTGTCCACCACCCAGTCCCACGCCTTCAGCCAGGCCCAAGTACAGGCCATGAACCAGGCGCAGATCACCGCCCTGTTCAACGCCTACTGACCTCGCCGCGGCGGCCGGCGCGATCCCTTCGGGGAGGCGCGGGCTGCCGCGCCGCGTGAGGCGGGCGGGACGGGGCGCCCGTCAGCCCCGCACCATCGCGCCCTGCTACCGCTTGGGGTGTTCAATCTCCCCTGGTGGTCGACGCGATGCATCACGCCCACGGTCAGTTGGCCGGAACGCTCCTCGGAGGCTCCCGAGCCGCCGGCCAAGCCCCGACCCAGGACCCCGGCCCGCTCGACCCGAACCTCGAGCGACGCCTCGCCGCCATGGACGTGGCCGAACTCGTCCAGCATGTCGACGCCGCCAGCGCGTCGGACGCGGCGGCGATCGCCCTCTACCGGGCCTGGCTCGCCCTGTCGGCCCACAAGCCCGGGCAGCACTTCGCCGCCTGGTACAATCTCGGCGTCCGGCTCAACGCCGCGGGGTCGGTCGCCGAGGCGGCGGCTGCCTTCGAGCAGGCCCTGCTCACGCGGGCGGACCTGTTCCAGGCCGCCATGAATGCGGGCCTGTGCCACGAGCGGCTCCAGGACCCCGCCCGGGCGCTGCGCATCTGGGACGGCGCGCTGCAAAGCGACGTCGCCCGCACCTCGCTCCTCAACCAGCAGGGGCGCCTGCTCGAGACGCTCGGCCGCTATGAGGAGGCCGAGAAGGCGATGGTCGCGAGCCTGCTCACGGTGCCCGACCAGGACGACGTGATCCACCATTGGATCGGCATCCGGGCCAAGACCTGCGCCTGGCCCGTGTTCCAGCCCTTGCCGGGCCTGAGCGAGGACAGGCTGCGCGAGGCGACATGCGCCATCACGGCGCTCGCGGTGTTCGACGACGTCGCGACCCACGCGCGCGTCAACGCGCGATGGATCGAGGCCCGGTATCCCGGCGGCAAGCCCCGCCTCAGCCCGGCGGGCGGCTACGACCATGCCAGGATCAGGATCGGCTATCTGTCGACCGACTTCTGTTCCCACCCGATCGCCTTCCTGATCGCCGACCTCCTGGAGCAGCACAGCCGCGACCGCTTCGAGATCTACAGCTATTGCGCCTCGCCCCAGGACGGCAGCGAGGTCCGGCGGCGGCTTCTGGTGGCGTTCGACCACGTGCGCGTCGTGGGCGGCCTCGGCGACGAGGCGGTGGCCGATGTGATCCGCCGCGACGAGATCGACATCCTGATCGACCTGAACGGCATGACGCTCGGCACGCGGATCGCGGCGCTCCGCTGGCGCCCGGCGCCGGTCCAGCTCTCCTTCCTCGGCTACAACGGCGCGATGCCCCTTGAGGAGCTCGACTATCTCCTGGCGGACCGCTTCGTCATCCCGCCCGAGACGGCGGCCGCGCACGAGCCGAAGCCGCTCTACCTGCCGGCCTGCTACCAGCCCAACGACCGCCATCTGCCGGTGGCGACCGGCCAGACCCGGGCGGCCGCGGGGCTGCCGGACGACGCCTTCGTGTTCTGCTGCTTCTCGAACACCTACAAGATCACCGAGGCCATGTTCGGCGCCTGGATCACGATCGTCCGCCGGAGCCCGGGCGCGGTCCTCTGGCTCTACGTCGACAACGCCGTGGCGCAGCGCAACCTGCGGCGATGCTGGATCGAGGGAGGGCTCGAGGAGGGCCGCCTGCTCTTCGCCGAGCGGATCGATCCCGCCTCCTACCGCGGCCGCCTCGCACTGGCCGACCTGTTCCTCGACACCTCGCCCTACAATGCCGGAACCACCGCGAGCGACGCGCTGCGGGTGGGGCTGCCGATCGTGACGCTGGCGGGGCGCAGCTTCGCCTCCCGCATGGCGGGCAGCCTGCTGCAGCGTATGGGCCGGAGCGAGTGCATCGCGACGACGCTGGACGCCTACATCGCGCTGGCCGTCGATCTCGCCGGCGACCTGGAGCGCCATCGCGCGCTGCGCGCGGCGCTCGCGGGCGAGGCTTTTGGGTCCACGCTCGGCGACACGCCCGGCTTCGTCGCCGCCTACGAGGCGACGCTGGCCTCGCTGGTACGGCGGCCGGACAAAGGCGAGGCCGCCAAGACGCTGGACCCCGGGAGGACGCGACGCCGCGCGAAAACCCGGGCGCGCTGATCATTCCGTTCGCCGCAGCTTGTTTCTTGTCAGTCCCGCGGTTCCCTGCCGGACAAGCCCCCTTCGCCCCTCCGGGGAGAAGGTGGCCGACAGGTCGGATGAGGGGTCCTGGGGTCCGGCCGTCATCGCGAGGCGCGCCGCGCCGTGCCGATCCCTCCTTCGGTGCCAGGGCCCGACCATGACGCCGGTCTGCCCGATCCCGTCTGGACGGCGCCTCGCGATGACGGATCCGGCGAGGGTCGCCTCAACCGAGGAGGCGGATCGGCGCCGGCCGGCGGGTCAGTTCAGCTTCGCTTTCAGCCGGCCGATCTCCTGGCCGACCAGCCCGGGCACGCCGGTGCCGCCGGGATCGGTCTTGAACAGGTGACCCGCCATGGCGACGGCGGCCTCGGCCGCGGCCGCGCGGACGTCGGCCGCCGCCTGCTGCTCCGCCATGGCGATCTTGGCTTCGGCCTGCCTGGTCCGGCGGGCGACGAAGTCGGTCATCCGCGTCTCGGCCTCCTTGGCCATCACTTCCGCCTCGACCTTGGCCTGG
>CAXUMV010000415.1:2523-3352 GCA_964252065.1 uncultured Lichenihabitans sp. | reverse complement strand
CGCGAGTCCCCTCATCCGCCCTGTCGGGCACCTTCTCCCGCAGGCGGGAGAAGGAGCTGATCGGGGCGGTTCGTTGATGTGAGCGCCGGCGGACCGGGAGGATGGGATGAGCGGGATCGAGCGCGGTGACGACGCCACGGCCCGCCCCCTGGGGCTGACGCCCGAGCGCGTGGCCCGCGGCCGGCACCGCCCCTATGCCGTGGTCGACATCGGCTCCAACTCCGTCCGCCTCGTCATCTACGACGAGCTCGGCCGCGCCCCGCTGCCCCGCTTCAATGAGAAGTCGATGTGCCGCCTCGCCGAGGGGCTGGACGAGACCGGCGTCATCGCCGAGCACGGCTTCCGCCGCACGCTCGAGGCGGCGCGGCGCTTCCGGGCCATCACGGACGCCATGGGGGTCGAACGGGTGGACGTGCTCGCCACGGAGGCGACCCGCCGGGCCGCCAACGGACCCGCCCTCGTGGCCCGGATCGCCGAGGAGGCGGGACTCGCGGTGCGGGTGCTGAGCGGCACCGAGGAGGCGCGCTTCGCCGCCCTCGGGGTCATCTCGGGGTTCTACCGGCCGCGCGGCCTCATCGGCGACATGGGCGGGGGAAGCCTCGAGATCGCCGGCATCGAGGACGACCACGTCGAGGACGGGTCGGTCAGCCTGCCGCTCGGGGCCCTGCCGACCCAGGCGCTGATGGCCCGCTACGGCGAGAGCGCGAAGGACGAGATCGACGCGCTGCTGGCCCGCCGCCTGCCGCCCGGCCTCACCAAGCCGGTCTTCTACCCCGTGGGCGGCGGCTGGCGCGCCTTCGCCAAGGCCCATATGCGCTCCCGCCCGACC
>CAXUMV010000415.1:1907-2513 GCA_964252065.1 uncultured Lichenihabitans sp. | reverse complement strand
CGAGGTGGTGCACGGCTACACGCTCGACTGGCGCGAGGTGCGGGACTTCGCCAAATCGCTCTGGCGCCTGCCGGAGAAGAGCCTCGCCCGGATGAAGGGCGTGCCGGCCCGGCGCGCCCAGACGCTCGCGGCCGCGGCGCTGGTACTCGACCGCGTGCTGAAGAGGCTCAAGCCGAACAAAGTCGTGTTCTCCGCCCTCGGGGTCCGGGAGGGATGGCTGTTCGACCAGCTCGACCCGCAGGAGCGCTACGTCGACCCCCTGATCGAGGGTGCCCAGAACTTCGGCACCCCGCTGGCCCGGGTGCCGGCCTTCAGCGCCGCGCTCGAGCCCTGGACCGCGATGCTGTTTCCCGGCGAGACCGCGGCCGAGACGCGCCTCAGGGTCGCGGCCTGCGCCCTGTCCGACATCGGCTGGCGCGACAGCCAGGATCTGCGCGCCGCCGAGTGTTTCCGCCAGCTCATCCGCTTCCCGTTCATCGGCCTCGACCACGCCGAGCGGGTGTTCATCGCGGCCGCCATCCACGCCCGCTATGCCGGCTCGCCCGACGATCCGGTGCTGTCGCCCGCCCTCGGCCTGCTGGGGCCCGAGCAGCGCCGCCGGGCCCT
>CAXUMV010000415.1:0-1897 GCA_964252065.1 uncultured Lichenihabitans sp. | reverse complement strand
CCTGGTGCTGGGGCGGGCGATGCAGCTCGGCTACCGGCTGTCGGGCGGGGTGCCGCAGATCCTGGCGGGCGCCCGCCTGCAGCAGGGCGCCGGCACCCTCGTGCTGCAGGTGGGCGCCCACGCGCGCGTGCCGGACAGCGAGGTGGTGAGCGGCCGCCTGCAGCTCCTCGCCGACGCCCTCGGCGATTGCCGGCCCCTGATCGTGGAGGTCGCCTGACGGGCAGGCCCGCGCAAGCCTGTGGAGGCACGGTCGTGGCGAGATCGCCGTTTCGCACCAGCGAAAGACCCTGCCATGACGACCGTACCCGCCACGACCTCGGCGACGTCCGCAACGACCGCTTCGGCGACCGCCAAGGCCGCGACGGTCGACTACAACGCGTTCCTGAAGCTGCTCGTCGAGCAGCTCAAGAACCAGGACCCGACCCAGCCGACCGACCCCACCCAGTATCTCAGCCAGCTCGCCTCCTTCTCGAACGTCGAGCAGGCGGTGCAGACCAACACCAAGCTCGACACGCTGCTGACCACCAACGCGCTGACCCAGGCCGAAAGCGTGATCGGCAAGACGATCACCTCCGCCGACGGCAAGACATCCGGCACCGTCGCCTCGGTGGCGCTTGGCACGGACGGCTCCACCACCGCGACCCTGACCTCGGGGTCGACGCTGCCGCTCACGGGCGGCGTGCAGGTCAGCGGGGCGTGAACGAGGCGGACGCGCTCGGCCTCATGCAGGCGACGATCTGGACGATCATCGTCGCCTCCGGGCCCGCGATCGGCGTCGCCATGCTGGTCGGCATCATCGTGGCCCTGTTCCAGGCCCTGACCCAGATCCAGGAGATGACCCTCACCTTCGTGCCCAAGATCATCGCGGTGTTCGTGGTGCTCAGCCTGACCGCGAGCTTCATCGGGTCGCAGATGTCGCTGTTCACCCAGCAGATCTACTCGCGGATCGAGACGGGGCGCTAGGCCGGCTCGGGCGAGGCTCCGGTCAAGGTCGCGCCGACGGGGACGCCGCGGCACCGAACGCCTTCGCCCGCCTTGGTTTTCCTCCCTGCGGCTGCTAAGGGCAGGCATGGCCACCCATCCCCTGGACGCGATCCGGAACTTTTCGATCGTGGCCCATATCGACCACGGCAAATCGACGCTCGCCGATCGTCTCATCCAGACGACCGGCACGGTCGCGGCGCGCGACATGGTCGAGCAGGTGCTCGACAGCATGGACATCGAGCGCGAGCGGGGCATCACCATCAAGGCGCAGACCGTGCGTCTCGACTACCGCGCCAAGGACGGGCGCGACTACGTGCTCAACCTCATGGACACGCCCGGCCACGTCGACTTCGCCTACGAGGTGTCGCGCTCGCTCGCGGCCTGCGAGGGCTCGCTCCTGGTGGTCGATGCCAGCCAGGGCGTCGAGGCGCAGACGCTCGCCAACGTCTACCAGGCGCTGGACGCCGGCCACGAGATCGTGCCCGTCCTCAACAAGATCGACCTGCCGGCCGCCGAGCCCGAGCGCATCAAGGAGCAGATCGAGGACGTCATCGGGCTCGACGCCTCCGACGCGATCGAGATCTCGGCCAAGACCGGCCTCAACATCGAGGGCGTGCTGGAGGCGATCGTGACCCGCCTGCCCCCGCCCAAGGGCGATCCGGACGCGCCCCTGAAGGCCCTGCTGGTCGACAGCTGGTACGACGCCTATCTGGGCGTGGTCGTGCTGGTGCGCGTCATTGACGGGGCGATGAAGAAGGGCGCGCGCATCCGCATGATGGGCACCGACGCCCATTACGAGGTCGACCGCATCGGCGTGTTCAAGCCCAAGATGCTCGACGTCGCCACGCTCGGTCCGGGCGAGATCGGCTTCATCACCGCGCAGATCAAGGAGGTCGCCGACACCCGGGTCGGC
>CAXUMV010000414.1:0-3368 GCA_964252065.1 uncultured Lichenihabitans sp. | reverse complement strand
GCGCCGATGCCGGAGAAGCCCATCCGGGCGAGCGCCGCGGGGTGGGAGAGGTAGGTCCGCACCACGTCGGCGCGCAGCTCCTCGAACCACGTCTTCATCTGTCCGGGGTTGAGGGCGGCCGCTGCGCCCGCATCGAGCGTCCCCGCCTCGACCTCGCGCAGGAGCGCGTCCTGCCCGTCGCCGTCGCGGGCGAGGAAGCGGCGCCCCCCAGCGGAGGCCGCCGCCTCCAGGGTCGTCAGCGCCGCCCGGTAGGCCTGCGGGTCGGGGGGCAACTCCGAATACCGCCAGCCGTCGCCGGCGCCGCTGGCCAGCCGCGCGTCGATCCGCGCGGCGATGTCGATCCGGGCCGCGCCCGGCTGCGGCAGGACGCGGTCGACCACCGCACGCAGCAGGGCGAGTTCCACCGCGTCGAGCGCCGCGGGCCGGTAGCCCGGATCGTCGGGTTTCGCCCGCTCGCGGAGCACCGCGCGCAGGCGCCCGTTGACGCGCTCCGAAGCGATCAGCGCACCGTAGGCCCCGCCGACCTCCGGCGCGGAGGAGGGCATGGGCGCGGCTGCCGCGAGATGTTCGCGGATCAGGTCGGCGACGGCCTCGGGGCGCTCCAGCGGCAGCAGGTGTCCGGCGCCCGCGAGCTCCACCAGCCGGCCGGATGCCACGTGCGGCGCCATGAGCGCCGCCTGGGCGGCGGGGCCGAGATCGCCGTCGCGGCTCCCGGACAGGATCAGGGCGGGTGTGCGCAGGACGCCGACGCGGCTGCTCCAGTCCTCGCGGCTGCCGCTCTCGAGCCAGGCGAGCCACGCCGTTCGGCGCGCCCGCAACACGTCATCGACCGCCGGTTCCGCGACGGCGGGTGGCAGCGTTCCGCCGGCACTCTGCCGGATGAAGCCGGCGGCTTCCGCGCGGCTCGTTGCGGGATCGCCCGCGAACCAGCCCATCATGGTCCGGCGGCGGTCCTCGCTCATGGGTTCGGGGCCCGGCGGCGAGCCGGCCAGGAGCGCCATGGCCGACAGGCCGCCGAGACCGTCCTCGCCGTCCTCGGCGCGGCGGGCCAGCGCCAAAGCCACCTTGGCTCCCATGCTGTGTCCGACCAGCGCCCAGCGGGCCGGCCGCTCGCCCCGCACCAGGCGCGCCACCTCGTCGGCCATGGCGGAGACGCTCGTGCCGGCCGCCACGTCCCGGTCGCCGAAGCCCGGCAGGTCGAGGGCGAGGCAGCGGAAGCTCTGCCGAAGCCGAGGCATGGCCGCGTCCCACGTCCGCGCGCTGCCGCCGAGGAAGTGAAGCAGGACGAGTGTCAGCGGGGGCGCGCCGGCCTGCGAGGGGGAGGATGGGACGGGCTTCGGCAAGGCGGGTCTCGGTCGATCGAGCCCGAACCGTCGCGCTCTGCCGGGCCATATAGGGCCGCGGCCGGCCCGTCATGCCGGAGGAGGCAAGGTGCCGCGCCCGTCGGGCCGGCGCTACAGCGTGAGCAGCGCCGGCGCGGTCACCTCGAGCGGCGCATCGCGGCAGACCGTCGCCGCGATGGCATAGGTGAGGGGCAGCTCATCGCCCGGCAGGTCGCCGGCCGCCCGCATGGCCTCGAGGGTCGGGCCGAGCGCCAGGGCGAGCTGGGCGCCTTCCACGGTGTCGGAGGGCATCTTCTCGGTCTTGGCGCGGGAAAACGGGAGCCCCTGGCCGAGCAGGCGGCCCATGCGGCTGTTGCGGCCCGCCGCGCAGGTGACGTGCAGGTCCCCCACCCCGGCGAGCCCGTAGGCGGTCTCCCGCACGCCCCCGAGCCGGCCCGCCAGGATCGCCATCTCGGCCACGGCCCGGTTGAAGATGGTGGCGACGACGTTGTGGGCGGCGGCGCCGTTGGACGCGGGCCCGACGCGCTCGGCGAAGCTCGCCGCCGCCCCGACGCCAAGCGCGAAGTAGTTCTTGAACGCCGCGCACACCTCGACCCCGACCACATCGGCCGATGTCTTGACGTGGTAGTAGGGCGCCGCGAACAGCGCCGCGGTCGTGGCGACCGGCGCGCCGTCCTGGCCCGTGAACACGACGCTGGTGTCCCGCCCGGCCGCGAGCTCGGCCGCGATGCAGGGGCCGCCGACCGCCATGAGAGGCACCCGCAGCCCCGTCCGCCGCTCGAGCTCGCGGGCGATGACGGCAGGGATGACCTCGATGCGCGTGCCCTCGCCCACCAAGCCCTTGGTGATGATCAGCACGGGCAGCGGCTGCCGCAGGACCGCGGCGAGCTGGCCGATGGCCCATTCGACGCCCGCCGACGACACCCCGAGCACCAGGAGGTCGGGCGCCTCGGCCATCACGGCCGGGAAGGCGGTCCAGGGATGGGCGGCGACGTGCCCCCCGAGCGCCACCCGGAGCCCCGGGTGCGGATCGCCGGCCGCGACCGCGGCGACGATCGCCTCGTCGAGCGGGGTCCCGACCAGCTCCACCCGGTGACCCGCATGGCCGAGCGGCACCGCCATGGCGGACCCCATGACGCCCGCGCCCAAGATGACGATCCTAGCCATGCAGCGATTGTCCCGACGCCTGGTCGAACAGATGGACGCGCTCGACCTCGGGGGCGAGCGCGATGGACGAGCCGACCGCCGGCAGCACGCGTTCGGCCGTGATCGCGCAGACCTCCACCCCGCCGAGCTCGGCATAGATGTGGATGTCCGGCCCGGTCGGCTCGACGATGGCGACCTTGGCCGGCACGCCGCCCGTGCCCGGCGCGACCTTCAGGTGCTCGGGCCGGATGCCGTAGAGGACGGGTTGCCCGGGGCTCGCCCGCACATGGGCGGGCAGGGGAAGCTGCAGCTCGCCCGACCGGAACGTCGGGACGCCGTCCCCCCCGGCCACCTCGCCCTTGAGGAGGTTCATGGTGGGCGAGCCGATGAACTCGGCCACGAAGAGGTTGGCGGGGCGATCGTAGACCTCAAGCGGGCGGCCGATCTGCTCGATGCGGCCGTCCTTCATGATGCAGATGATATCGGCCATGGTCATGGCCTCGATCTGGTCGTGGGTGACGTAGACCGTCGTGGTGCTGAGGCGCTGATGCAGCTCCTTGATCTCGTTGCGCATCTGCACGCGCAGCTTGGCGTCGAGGTTGGACAGCGGCTCGTCGAAAAGGAACACGGCCGGGTCGCGCACGATGGCCCGCCCCATCGCGACCCGCTGACGCTGGCCGCCGGAGAGCTGCCGGGGGTAGCGGCCGAGATAGGGCTTGAGGTTCAGGATGCCGGCCGCCCAGTCGATCTTGGCCGCGATCTCGGCCTTGGGCAGGCTCTTGAGCTGCATCGAGAAGGCCATGTTGTCGAACACGGTCATGTGCGCGTAGAGCGCGTAGTTCTGGAACACCATGGCGATGTTCCGGTCCTTGGGGTGCA
>CAXUMV010000413.1:2487-3369 GCA_964252065.1 uncultured Lichenihabitans sp. | reverse complement strand
TTCGCCCAGGGCGCGATGGCGCCGCGCTTCAGGGTCAGCCGCTGGTCAGGCACGACCCGCTCGGGGTCGACCGTCTGTTGCGAGCCGAGCCCGGCGCAGGTCGGGCAGGCGCCGAAGGGATTGTTGAACGAGAACAGGCGCGGCTCGATCTCGGCGATCGTGAAGCCCGACACCGGGCAGGCGAACTTGGACGAGAAGGTGATCTCGCGCTGGCCCCCCTCGGCCGGATCGGTCAGCTCGGCGATCGCGATGCCGTCGGCGAGCTCGAGCGCGGTCTCGAAGCTCTCGGCGAGGCGGGTCGCAATGTCCGGCCGCACCACGATCCGGTCCACCACCACCCCGATGTCGTGCTTGAGCTTCTTGTCGAGCGCGGGCGCCTCGTCGATGGGCGTGAAGGCGCCGTCGATCTTGAGCCGCTGGAAGCCGCGCTTCTGGAACTCGGCGATCTCCTTGCGGTACTCGCCTTTGCGGCCGCGGATCACCGGCGCTATCAGGTAGAGGCGCGTGCCGTCCGGCAGGGCCAGCACGCGGTCCACCATCTGGCTGACCGTCTGGCTCTCGATCGGAAGGCCCGTGGCGGGGGAGTAGGGGATGCCGACCCGCGCCCAGAGCAGGCGCAGGTAATCGTAGATCTCCGTCACGGTGCCGACGGTGGAGCGCGGGTTCTTGGAGGTGGTCTTCTGCTCGATGGAGATGGCCGGCGACAGCCCGTCGATCTGGTCGACGTCCGGCTTCTGCATCATCTCGAGGAACTGGCGGGCATAGGCCGACAGCGACTCGACGTAGCGCCGCTGTCCCTCGGCGTAGATGGTGTCGAAGGCGAGCGACGACTTGCCCGAGCCCGACAGCCCCGTGAACACCACGAGCTTGTCGCGCGGGATG
>CAXUMV010000413.1:738-2477 GCA_964252065.1 uncultured Lichenihabitans sp. | reverse complement strand
GGTTGTGCTCGCGCGCCCCGCGGATGGTGATGGAGCGCTCGAAGCGAGCCGTGACGGGCGCAAGGGTGGGGGCGAGGGGGGTCGGCTTTGCGGAACGGGCCATGCGGCGGGATGCTCGGGACGGGATCGACGGGCTGCCCGACTAGGTAGGACCGCAACCGCATAATGTCTTCCCCTCGTCCTAACAGCAATGGCTTGCGGCGAGAACGAAAAAAGAACAGATTAACGGGTGAGGCTGCTCAAAGCTGTTGATGTGCGGCCGTGTTGCCTCGGCCAGGGTTGCGTGGTGCTGGCCGACCGGCCATGGATGCAGCAAGGGCGGGCGGCTCCGGGCACGGGGTGCGGCGAGGAGGATCGGCGATGGCCGGAAGCGTGAACAAAGTCATCCTGATCGGCAATCTCGGCCGCGATCCGCAGGTGCGGCGCCTCAACTCCGGGGAGGCGGTGGTCAACTTCAGCGTCGCCACGACGGAAAGCTGGCGCGACAAGGGCTCGGGCGAGCGCAAGGAGCGCACCGAGTGGCACAACGTCGTGATCTTTAACGAGAACCTCGCCAAGATCGCCGAGCAGTACCTCAAGAAGGGCTCGAAGGTCTACGTCGAAGGCCAGCTTCAGACACGCAAATACACCGACAAGGATGGCGCCGAGAAGTACTCGACCGAGATCGTGCTGCAGCGCTATCGCGGCGAACTGACGCTGATGGACAGCCGGTCGTCGGGCGGCATGGACGAAGGGCGCGAGGACGGGCGGTCCTTCGACCGGTCCTCGGGGGGCGGCAGCTTCGGCCGCTCCTCGCCGATGGACCAGCGCGCCCCGGCCGCCGGCGGCAGCATCAGCGAAGCCATCGACGACGACATCCCGTTCTAAGGGTTGCCGCATCCCTTCTCCCGCTGTGCGCGAGAAGGTGGCGCGGCGAAGCCGTGACGGATGGGGGGAGTCCTCAGTTCGTGGATCCCCTCATCCGCCCTGTCGGGCACCTTCTCCCGCCGGGGCGGGAGAAGGATCATGGCCCACGCAGGCCAGCGCGAAGGCGTATTGCAGGGCGACGTCGTTGAGGTGGTCGAAGCGGCCCGAGGCGCCGCCGTGGCCGGCGTCCATGTTGGTCCGCAGCAGGACCGGGCCGCCGCCGGTCATGGTGGCGCGCAGCCGCGCGACCCATTTGGCCGGCTCCCAATAGGTGACGCGAGGGTCGGTCAGGCCGCCCAGCGCGAGGATGGCCGGGTAGCGCTGCGGGCTCACGTTGTCGACCGGCGAGTAGGCCGCCATGGCCGCAAAAGCGTCCGGGTCGGTGATGGGATTGCCCCATTCGAGCCACTCGGGCGGCGTCAGGGGCAGCGTCGCATCGAGCATGGTGGTCAGGACGTCGACGAAGGGCACGTCGGCGATGATCCCCGCAAAGCGCGAAGGGGCGCGGTTCGCGACCGCGCCCATCAGCATGCCGCCCGCGCTGCCGCCCTGCGCCACGATCCGGCCCGCGGCGGTGTAGCGCTCCGCGATCAGGTGATCGGCGGCGGCCACGAAGTCGTCGAAGCTGTGATGCTTGTTCGCGAGCTTGCCGTCCGTGTACCAGGCCCACCCCTTGTCGGTGCCGCCCCGCACATGGGCGATGGCATAGACGAAGCCGCGGTCGACCAGCGAGAGCCGGTTCGCCCCGAACGAGGCGGGGATCGCGTAGCCGTAGGCGCCGTAGCCGTAGAGCAGCAGGGGCGCTGTGCCGTCGAGCGGCGTATCCCGCCGGT
>CAXUMV010000413.1:0-728 GCA_964252065.1 uncultured Lichenihabitans sp. | reverse complement strand
GATGCGGCGGGTCACGTAGGCGGCGGGGTCGTGGCCGGAGGGCACGGTGCGGCGTTTGCGCAGCGTGCGCTCGCGGCTCGCCATGTCGTAGTCGAACACCGCCTCGGGCGTCGTCATGGACGAGTAGGCAAAGCGCAGCAGGGTGGTGTCCTGCTCGAGCCCGCCCCGCAGGCTGAGCGCGTAGGCTTCCTCGTCGAAGCTCACCGTGTGCTCGGCGCCGTCCGCCAGCGCCCGCACGGCGATGCGCGGCAGGCCGCCCTCGCGTTCCAGCCGGACCAGGTGATCGCGGAGCACGTCGATGTGCAGCACGAGGCAGCCGGGCCGGTGCGGCACGAGGTCGACCCATTCGCTCCGGCTTGAGCTCTCGAGCGGCGCCGTCACGATCTTGAAGTCGTCGGCCCCCTCGGCGTTGGTGCGGATGAACAGCCGGTCGCCCCGCTGGTCGACGTCGTAGCGCAGCCCCGGCTCGCGGGCGGCGAGGAGGCGCGGCCGCGGATCGCCGCCCCGCAGATCCACGAGATGGCACTCGGCCGCGTCGTGGCCGTGCACGCTGACGACCGCGAAGTCGCCGGACCGCAGGCCGCCGACCGAGACGAACCAGCCGGGATCGGGCTCATGGAAGACGAGCTCGTCCTCGTCGACCGGCCCGCCGAGACGGTGGCGGAAGACGCGGCTCGCGCGGTGGTTGTCGTCGAGCCGCACGTAGAGGAAGGACGTGCCGTCGGCGA
>CAXUMV010000412.1:0-3374 GCA_964252065.1 uncultured Lichenihabitans sp. | reverse complement strand
TCTGCCAGAACACGTCGATCGGGATGCCGCCGCGCGGGTACCAGTAGCCGCCGATCCGCAGCCAGACCGGATCCAGCCGCTCGACCAGCGTCTTGCCGACCCGCACCGTGCAGTCCTCGTGGAAGGCGCCGTGGTTGCGGAACGCGCCGAGATACAGCTTCAGCGACTTCGACTCGACGAGCCAGTCGCGCGGCACGTAGTCGATCACGAGATGGGCGAAGTCCGGCTGACCCGTGACGGGGCACAGCGAGGTGAACTCCGGCGCCGCGAAGCGGGCGAGGTAGAGCGTCCCGGGATGGGGGTTCGGCACGCGGTCGAGCACGGCCTCCTCCGGCGAGGCCGGCATCGCGACCGGTTGGCCGAGATGGGTGGTGACCACGGGACCCGTCATGCCCGGGCACCCGTGTCGGCCTGGGTGTCGGCCAGCGCGATGCGCACCCGGCGGTTCTGCCGGCCCTTCTTCTCGATGCCCGTCACGGCGAGGCGGCCGATTGTCCCGGTCGAGGCGACATGGGTGCCCCCGCAGGGCTGCAGGTCGACCTCGCCGATGGCGACCAGCCGCACCCGCCCGCTGCCCGTGGGCGGCTTGACCGACATGGTCTTGACGAGACCCGGGTTGGCCAGCAGCTCGGCGTCGGTGATCCAGCGGGTGGTGACCGGCATATCCCGGTCGACCAGGGCGTTCAGCTGCGCCTCGATCGCGGCGCGGTCGCCCCCCTCGGGCATGTCGAAGTCGAGCCGGCCCTCGCCGTCCCCGATGGCCCCGCCCGTGACCGGGAAGGCCAGCACGGTGGTGAGCAGATGCAGGGCCGTGTGGATGCGCATGCGGGCGAGGCGCTTCGGCCAGTCGAGCACCGCCTCGACCGCCATCCCGGCCGCGAGGTCGGCGGCGTCGGCCGGATCGATCCGGTGCAGCACCGTTGTGCGGTCCGGTCCGTAGACGGTGTCGAGCACGGGAACCGTGCGGCCGCCGGCCAGCCGTAGCACGCCGGTGTCGCCCGGCTGACCCCCGCCCTGCACGTAGAACACCGTGCGGTCGAGGACCACGCCGGCGGCGGGGTCGACGGCCTCGATCACGGCCTCCGTGGCCCGGCGGGCGGCATCCTCCCGGAACAGGAGCAGGGTCATGTGAGATCGCTTGTGCGGATCCGCGAGGGCCGTTCCAGCCAGGGCGGGACAGGCAGCCCCTTGGCCCGCAGGAACACCGGATTATAGAGCTTCGAGGCGTAGCGGAACCCCGAGTCGCACAGGATCGTCACGATCGTGTGGCCCGGCCCCATGGTCCGGGCGAGCGCGATCGCGCCGGCGACGTTGATCCCCGCCGACCCGCCGAGCAGCAGCCCCTCGTCCTGGGCGAGCCGGTAGAGCACCCGCAGCGCGTCCTCGTCGCCGATCTGGTAGGCGTGATCGACGACCGCTCCCTCGAGATTGGCCGTGATCCTGTTCTGGCCGATGCCCTCGGTGATCGAGCTTCCCTCGCTCCGGAGCTCGCCGTTCGTGTACCAGTCGTACAGCGCCGCCCCCATGGGGTCCGCGAGGCCGATCCTGATCGCGGGGTTGCGGGCCTTCAGGCCCTGGCTCACGCCGGCCAGCGTGCCACCCGTGCCGACGGCGCAGACGAAGCCGTCGACCGTCCCGAGCGTGTCGTCCCAGATCTCGACCGCGGTGGTGCGCTCGTGACCCCGGCGGTTGGCGAGATTGTCGAACTGGTTGGCCCAGACCGCGCCGGCGGGGCGCTCCCTGGCGAGCCGCTCGGCCAGCCGGCCGGACAGCTTCACGTAGTTGTTGGGATTAGAGTAGGGGACGGCCGCGACCTCGATCAGCTCGGCGCCCGACAGCCGCAGCGCGTCCTTCTTCTCCTGGCTCTGCGTGTTCGGGATGACGATGACGGTCTGATAGCCAAGCGCATTGGCGACCAGCGCCAGCCCGATCCCCGTATTGCCGGCCGTGCCCTCGACCACGGTGCCGCCCGGGCGCAGCGCGCCCCGCTCGACGGCATCCTCGATCATGGCGAGCGCGGCGCGGTCCTTGACCGAACCGCCGGGGTTCATGAACTCCGCCTTGCCCAGAATGGTGCACCCGGTGATCTCGGAGGCGTGGCGCAGCTTGATCAGCGGCGTGTGGCCGATCGCATCGGTGACGGTGCTCGCGGTGGACATCGAAGACCTGTGGGCTCCAGTGCGGATGGGGGTGGCACGGCGCCGACGCCTCAGACCGGCCACTTAGGCGTGCGCGCCGTCCGGCGCAAGACGGCTTGGCGTAACGGGCGGGCGACCCTACGCCTTGTCGAGCGCGTCCAGCGCCTGGGCGAGCCCGCGGAACGAGACGGGCAGCTGCACGTCCCGGCCGCCGGCATCCTTGAAGGTGAGCTTGCCGGCGCCCGCGGTGCCGCGCCACGCCTTGATCAGCTCGTCGGCCGCCACCGCATCGGCGAAACAGCCCCCGGGCAGGCAGCGCCGCCATTGCAGGTCGAGGGTCTGGGCGGGCTTCTCGCCGGCCACCGACACGCTGCTCGGGAAGGAGACGTTGGGGGGCAGTAATGCTGTGAGGTGAAGCGCCTTTTCGACCGGCAGCCGCCCGAGCGCCACCTCCGCGATCGGGTCGCGGCCCTGCTGCACTCGGATCGTCTGGGCGACCTCGCACATGCGCCGGGCCGCGGTGCCCTCGCCGACGCGCTGGCATCGCATCACCCAGTCGCCATAAGTGGCCGAGGTGGTGGCGGGCTCGGCGCTGACCGGCGGGGGCGCCGCTTGGGCGGGAGCCGCGGCCGGCGCGGCGGCGAGGGCGGCGGCTCCGTGAGCGGCGCAAAGGAAAGCCGCCGGAACGAACGCGCCACGACCCGTCATGCCTGTTCTCCCGAGCCCCGAACGCCGACCAAGGCCACCAGCGACGCCCGTCCAGCAGGCCGCCGCGTGACTTTTGCGCGGGCGATGACTACCAAGCCCGCGACCCTGGATAAAGCCAAATGCCCGATCTTCTGCTCGAACTCCTGTCGGAGGAGATTCCGGCCCGCATGCAGGGGCAGGCGAGTGCCGACCTGCAGCGGCTGGTGACGGGCGCCCTGATCGAGCAGGGCCTCGCCTTCGAAGGCGCCCAGGCCTTTGCGACCCCGCGCCGGCTCGCGCTCCATGTCGTCGGCCTGCCGGCGCGCCAGCCCGACACGCGGGAGGAACGGCGCGGGCCGCGCGTGGGCGCCCCCGAGGCCGCCATCCAGGGCTTCCTGAAAAGCGCCGGCCTCGCCTCGCTCGCCGACGCCACGGTGGTGAGCGACCCCAAGAAGGGCGACCTCTATGCCGTGACGATCGAACGGGCGGGCCGCGCCACGCCCGCGACCGGGCCGACGGCTCCGTGGCCCGCAGCAGCGAGCTGCGCAT
>CAXUMV010000411.1:0-3380 GCA_964252065.1 uncultured Lichenihabitans sp. | reverse complement strand
GAGGCCCGCCTCGATCGCGGCGTCCGCACGGGGGCGGTCGCCGGAGACGGCGATCATCGACAGCGTGTTGGTCGCAAAGATCGCCATGGCGGTGACGAGGCCGCCGAGTAGCGCGAGCAGCCAGATCACGGCCACCAGCACGAGGCCGTCGTCGGCCTGCCGGCGGAGCGTCATTCGTCCCCCGCGGCGGGCGCGGTGGACCGCGTGGCGGTCCTCGCCTGGCGGGGCGGCAGGCCCAGCGCGGCATCGCAGGACGTCCCCGACGTCAGGGCCGCGCAGGCCGGCGGCGCATCGGCATGCAGCCGGACGACGATCGCCGGCAGCACGGGGTGGCCGCTGCGCCGGTCGACGACCTCGATGCGCACGAGCCGGGGCAGCCGGGCGGGCGTGCGCCAGCTCGTCTGCCAGGCCTGGTCGGCATCGGCATAGCCGAAGCGGACCGCATGGGGCTGGCGCAGCAGCGCGACGGTCGCGGGGTCGGTCGGGGCCTTGAGGCTCGCGCCGAACGGCAGCGGCGACCGGCTCCGGGCAAGGGTGACGTCGCCGGTCTCGGACAGCGCCGCCAGCCGGACGATCTCCAGCCCGGGCGGCGTTTCGACCGGCAGCGTCTGGCGCACCAGCGTGATCGCGGTCGGCTCGCCGGTGAAGACGTAGCCTGGACCGGCCCCTCCGGCCGGCAGGTAGCGGGCGGCCGCGATATCGGCCACGATGCGGTCGAGGCCGGCCACCAGCGCCTGCGACCGCTGCAGCACCGGCACGCCGACCTGCCAATGGCGCATCCACTGCCCCGTGACGGTGGCCAGCGTCGCGATGACGAAGCCGCCGATCGCCAGCGCCACGAGGGCCTCGATCAGCGTGAAGCCGTCGGCGGCCCGAAGGACGGTCCCCCGCCCAGGCCCAGTCACGGCCCGTCCCGGCGGATCAGGCCTTGCGTGCGCAGCAGCAGGCTGCGGCCCGCGGCCGTCCTAGCCGCGATCGCGACAGCGGCGGGCCTCCAGCCCGGATCGTCGCTCGGGTCGGCGTGCGGCGAGCGCGGGACATCGCCCGCCGGGACGACCTCGATGCGCCATGTCGTCGAGCCGAGCGTGCCGGCCGTGGTGCCGGGGCGCAGCGCCTCGCCCTGCGGGAGCGTCTCCAGCAGGGTGCGGCCGGCCTCGACGAGCACCACGCGGTCGGCGGCCGACCGGACGCCGGCCAGGGTGACGGCGACGATTGAGGCGATCGCGCTCAGGGTGAAGCCGGCGATCGCCACGGCGGCGAGGACTTCCAGCAGCGTGAAGCCCCCGTCCCGCGCCGCAACGCCCGCGGGATTACGGCGCATGGGGGGCGACCTCGGCCACGCCCGTCAGCCAGTTCACGCGGATGTCGACCCGCTGGCCCGCGCGGTCGAGCGCGATCGCGCCCCCGCAGGAGGTTCCGTCGGGCAGGAACACGATCCTGTCGCGCACCGGGGCTCCGAGGCAGGTCCGGGCCAGCGTCGTCGTGATGGCGACCCCGGCCGGCAGGGTCAGCGAGCGCCCGCCCGCCCCCGAGCCGACCAGCCTGCGGCCCGCGTCGACCACGGCCGAAACGGGGACGTGGCGCCGCACCGCGCTGCGGTGGTCGCCGTCCCGGATGGCGGCCGCCGCGAGAGCCACGGCCTCGATCTGCGGCCGCGACACCGCCTGGGGGATGGAGGGCAGCACCACGGCCAGCATCAGGCCGAGGATCGCCATGATGGCCACCACCTCGATGAGCGTGAATCCCCGGTCGTCCTGCCGCAGGCGCAGCCAAGACGCCGGGCCGGGCATCGGCTAGTGCTGCCAGCTGGTGATCGCGGCCGCCGAGCCCGTGCCGCCCTCGCGGCCCTGCGAGCCGAGCGAGACGATGTCGTAGGGGCCGTGCTGTCCGGGCGAGCGGTAGGTGTAGGGGTTGGTCCAGGGATCGTTGGGGACGTTTCCGGTCCGCAGATAGGGGCCGTTCCAGCTCGCGGCGCCGTTCGGCCGCTGCGTCAGGGCCGCGAGACCCTCGTTGGTCGTGGGGTAGCGGCCGTTGTCGAGGTAGAACAGGTCGAGCGCCGAGGCGAAGCCGTCGATCTGCATCTTGGCGGCCTTGACCTTGGAGTCCGAGAGATAGCTGAGGACCCGGGGGCCGACGAGGCTGACGATCAGGCCGATGATGGCGATCACGACCAGGATCTCGATCAGCGTAAAGCCCCGGTCGTCCCCGGCGCTGCGGCGGAGGCGTCCGGCGCCGATCGGAGTGCCGTCTCCGACCACGGGTCCACGAGAGAAGAAAGCCATGGTGATGTCCCGCCTGCCCGGCGTCCCGTTTCAGTTCACGAGCTGCGTGATCGACAATAGCGAAGTCATGATGGATACAATAAGGCCGCCCACGACGACGCTGATGGTCAGGATCGCGGCCGGCCCGATGATGCCCACAAATTTGTCCAGCCCGCGCTCGAGCTTGGTTTCGAAGAGCTCGGCGGTCTTGACGGCCAGCGGGGCCAGCTGACCGGTCTCCTCGCCGAGCCGGATCATCCGGATCGCGACGGGCGGCAGGCCTTTCATCTCTGCGATGGCGTCGGCCAGCTTGCCGCCCTGGCGCACCCGCTCGGCGATCCGGGTCCACAAGGCGCTGCTTCCCGCCGCCGCCATGGTCTCGGCCAGCATGCGCAGCGCGGTGCTGAGCGCGATGCCGCCGCCCAGCAGCACGCCGAGCGTCCGGCAGAACAGCGCCGCCCTGTAGCTCGCCGTAAAACCCCGCAGCACCGGCAGGCGCAGGGCCGCCTCCCCGATGACCCGGCGCGTGCCCGGCTGGCGCAGGGTGAGCCACAGCGCCAGCACGACGATTGCGGCGCCGACGCCGAGCAGGGCCGCGTTGGCGCGGACGACGTCGGACACGCCCAGCAGCGTGCTGACGATCGGGTCGACCTTGGCGCCGAAGTCGCGCAGGACGCCGCCGAACTGGGGCAGCACGAAGCCGATGAAGAAGCCGAGCACCAGCGCCGCCGCGCCGAGCACGAAGGCCGGGTAGCTCAGGGCCTCGGTCACCTTGCGCCTGAGGGCGGCGGTGCGGGCGCGCTCGTCGGCCAGGGCCTGCAGCACCGCGGTCAGCGTGCCGGAGGCCTCCCCCACCCGGACCAGCGACACGAAGATGCCGGGGAACAGCGCGGGATGCCGGCCGAGCGCCGCCCCGAACGTCTCGCCCGACAGCACGGCCGAGCGGACCGAGGCAACGACCGGCCGCAGCCGGCCCAGGCTCTCGTCCGTGCCCAGGAGATCGAGCGCATCCTCGAGCCGAATGCCGGCGCTGAGCACGAGGGCGAGGTCGCGCGTGAACAGGGTGACGTCGGCAGCCTTGGGCTTGCCCGCCATCAGGCTGTCCCAGGTGACCTGGCC
>CAXUMV010000410.1:2371-3395 GCA_964252065.1 uncultured Lichenihabitans sp. | reverse complement strand
ATCCCGGTTTGCTCCTTCGCCCCTTTTGGGGAGAAGGTGTCCGAAGGACGGATGAGGGGCCTTCGCCCACTCACCCTCATCCGCCCTGTCGGGCACCTTTTCCCCAAAGCGGCGAAGGAGCTAACCGGCTAGCCTCGTGCCAAGGTTCACGAGGCCGCGACCCACTCTGCGATGCGGCGATCGGGGTCGGGGGCCGTGATCAGGTCGGTCACGACCGCCAGCGAGTCGGCCCCAGCGGCCCGGACCGCGGCGCGGCGCGCCAGCGTCAGGCCGCCGATCGCCACCAGCGGGATCGCGCCGACCGCGCGTTTCCATGCGGTCACGCGCGCGAGCCCCTGGGGGGCCCAGGGCATGACCTTCAGGGTCGTGGGATAGACGGGGCCGAGCGCCACGTAGTCCGGCGAGAGCGACAAGGCGCGCTCGAGCTCGGCCTCGTCGTGGGTCGAGACGCCGAGCCGGATGCCGGCCCGGCGCAGGGCGGGAAGATCGGCGTCGTCACAGTCGCTTTGGCCGAGATGCACGACCTCGACCGCCTCCTCGATGCCCAGCTGCCACGCATCGTTGAGCACCAGGGTGGCGCCGGCCGTCCTGCAGCAGGCCTGGGCACGGCGGACCTCCGCCCGCAGGGCCTCGGCCGGGACGTCCTTGGCCCGCAGCTGCACGAGCCGGGCACCGGCCGCGACCGCGCGGGCGACCCAGGCCGCATCGGGCAGGACGGGATAGAAGGGATCGAGGATCATGCCAGCATGGCCCGGCCCAGCACCGGGGTCGAGGGCGCGGCCATGTCGCGCGCCTCCATGGGGCCGGCCGCGAAGGCGGCGCGGCCGGCCTCGACCGCCCGGGCGAAGGCGCCCGCCATCGCCACCGGATCGCCGGCCTTGGCGACCGCCGTGTTCAGGAGCACCGCGTCGTAGCCGAGTTCCATCACGGCCGCCGCGTGCGAGGGAAGGCCCAGGCCGGCGTCCACGACCAGCGGCACCTCGGGGAAATGCGCCCGCAGGCTGCGCAGGCCGTAGGGGTTGTT
>CAXUMV010000410.1:0-2361 GCA_964252065.1 uncultured Lichenihabitans sp. | reverse complement strand
GCCCGCGCCCCGAGCCGATCGGCGCGCCCCAAGGCATCAGCACCCGGCAGCCGGCCTCGAGCAGCCGCTCGGCCACCCCCAGATCCTCGGTCGTGTAGGGGAACACCTCGAAGCCCTCCCCGGTCAGGATGGCGGCGGCCTCGACCAAGCCGAAGACATCGGGCTGCAGCGTGTCGGCATCGCCGATGACCTCCAGCTTGATCCAGGAGGTCCCGAACACCTCCCGGGCCATGTGGGCGGTCGTGACCGCGTCCCTGACCGTGTGGCAGCCCGCGGTGTTGGGCAGCACGCGCAGCCCGAGGCCCGCGACGAGCGACCAGAAGCCCTGGCCGGCGCGGGCGGCAGCCGATTCGCGGCGCAGCGAGACGGTGACGACCGCGGCGCCCGAGGCGCGGACGGCCTCGGCCAGGATGGCCGGCGAGGGGTATTGCGCGGTGCCCAGCAGCAGCCGCGATGCGAGGTCCACGCCGTAGAACATCGGCGTCACCCTCCCTGCATCGGGGCGAGGATCTCGATCCGGTCGCCGGGCTCGATCGCCCGGTCCGGCCGCCGCCGCGCCGGCACGAAGTCGCCGTTCACGGCGGTGGCGACCACGGCGTCCCCGAGATCGAGCTCGCTCAGCACGCCGGCCAGCGACGCCGCCGCGGTCTCCGTGGGCTCGCCGTTGATCACGATCTGCATCGACATCCCTTCCTCACGCGGCGAAGACGGCCGCAGCGGCCCGGCGCGCCATCGCGGGCGACAGCAGAAAGCCGTGGCGGTAGAACCCGTTGAGGCGCAGCACCCGGCCGCTGCGGCGCAAGGCGGGCATGTTGTCCGGGAAGGCGGGCCGCACGTCCGTGCCCAGTTCCACGACCTCCGCGTCGCCGAAGGCGGGATGCAGCGTGTAGGCGGCGCCCAGAAGCTCCATGACGGCGCGGGCGCTGACGCGCGTGCGGTCGGCGCTCTCGATGGCCGTCGCCCCGACCATGAACAGCCCGTCCTGCCGCGGCACGACGTAGAGGGGAAAGCGCGGATGGAGCAGCCGCACGGGGCGCGACAGCGACACCTCGCGCGTGCGGAGCACCAGCATCTCGCCCTTGACGCCCCGCAGGTCGGGCAGGTCGGCCGCAGCCGCAAAGCCCCGGCAGTCGAGCACGTGGTCGCCGTCCGCCTCCTCGGGCTGCAGGGCGGTGCCGTAGGCGACCTCGATCCCGTCCTGCCGGAGCCCTGCGGCGAGCGCCGCCATGGCGCGCCGGGGGTCGAGATGGGCTTCGGCCGGAAAGTGCAGGCCCTTGCGGAAGCGGCCTGCGAGATCGGGCTCGAGGGCGGCGATCTCGGCCTCCTCCAGGCGGTGATGGCCGCTGGTGCGCCGGGCGAACCTGTCGAGCTCGCCGATGTCTCGGGGCGGGGCGACTACCAGCGTGCCGCGGGTCACCGTGCCGGGGTCGTGCCGGGGCCAAAACCGCAGCGCCTCCTGCCCGAGCTCGACGACGGCGGGCTCGGCGGCGTCGGCCTCGCACCAGGGCGCCAGCATGCCGCCGGCATACCACGAGCATGCCGTGGGACCCGGCCCGGGCCCCCGGTCGACGATCGTGACCTCGGCGCCGCGCCCGGCAAGCTCGGTGGCGGCCACGAGGCCCGCCACCCCGGCCCCGATCACGGTCACGCGCATGTTCGCCTCGCGACAGGGCGACGAACGGCATTCCGGCATGCGAAGCGTGTCACTGGTCCCGTCCCTTCGCCGGCATGACCCGGATCAGGTTCGAAGGGTTCGGCGAGCGACCGCCGTCTCAGTCCCGCGTGGGACGCCCCTCGGACAGGTCAGACAATAGGAACAGCGCGGCGACGGCGCAAGATGGCCGGCATCCCACGCCCGGCTCCGAGTCCAGGTTAGCGGATGGCGTTGCTACTTCAGCTTCTTTTCGAACGCCTTCGGGTCGTAGCCGTCGGGATCGCGATACGAGGCCTTCACGGCGGCATCGGTCACCTTGTCGTTGGCCTTGTTGCGCGTCCTGTTCATCCGCACACCCATGTAGAGGGCGATGACCAGGATCGCCGCTCCAAGGCCGTAAAGCACTTCGGGCTGCATGACGGCTCCTTCTAGCCGGCACGTCCCCTGACGTGCCGCGCTGCTGGACGACAACGCGCGTCCCGGGCGAAAGGCGCCATCGCCGCGTCGGCGCGACGCAGTCCCCTCAGAAGCGCAGGCGGCTCGCGGCCTTGACGCCCGCGATCTGCTCGATCCGGGCCATCGCCTCGTTGGGCACCTCGCCGTCCACCTCGACCAGCGCGATGGCCGAGCCGCCCGGCCCGTCGCGCCCGAGCGCGAAGGTCGCGATGTTGACGCCGGCGTCGCCGAGCGTGGTCGCGAACCGCCCG
>CAXUMV010000409.1:0-3396 GCA_964252065.1 uncultured Lichenihabitans sp. | reverse complement strand
ATGCCGATCAGCGCCCCGTCCGGGATATCGGCGCCGGCCGGGATCACCGCGTCGTTGCCGATGAAGACGCGCGCGCCGGTGCGCACCCGCTTCAGGATCATCCAGCCGCGGCGGATCTCCTCGTCGCCGAGCACGACCTCGTCGGCGATGAAGCACTTTTCGCCGATCTCGACGAGGTCGTAGCGGCCGGCGAGGTTGGTCGAGATCTCGGCGTCCTTGCCGATCCTGGCGCCCATCAGGCGGTACCAGGCGCGCATGTAGACGGTGGCGAAGAGCGAGCTCAGCGTCTCGAGCGTGATCTCGGTCGCGAGCGCGACCGTCCACTTGCGCAGGTAGAACCAGGAATGGACCGAGTGGCGCCCTTCGCCGACGCGCGGCAGGATCGCCCAGCGGATGCCCGCGATGAAGGCGACGGTCACGATCACCAGCACGAAGGCGGTCGGCCAGGCGATGATGGGAAGCGAGGCGAAATAGGCGAGGCGGTCCACCGCCGGGATGTCGACAATGCTGTCGACCTGGTCGAAGACCCAGAAGGCGGGGAAGATCGGGATGAGGCCGAGCGGGGGCACGACCAGCAGCAGCACGGCGTAGACCGCCGCCTGGAGGGCGCGCCGCGCCGGGGAGGCGAACGGCAGGCGGTCGAGGTCCTCGGGGCGGCTCCGGCCGACCGGTCGACCCGGCGAGCCGTCCCACACCTCCCAGGCGCCGACGCTGGTGCCGGACGCGATGGCGGTCAGGTCGCGCAGCTCGGCGCCTTCCCCGACCACGACGTCGTCCTCCACCATGCAGGAGGTGCCGACCATGCTGTCGCGGCCGATGGTGATTGGCCCGACCACGAAGCTGTTGCCCTCGACTCGGGCGTTGTTGAAGTTGATCTTGCCGCCGATGCTGGCGTTATCGCCGATGTCGACGAGGTCGTAGGCGCCGATCTCCACTTCGCCGATGATGGCGTCGCGCCCGACCCGCGCCCCGAGCGCGCGCAGGAACACCCGCATCACGGGCGAGCCCTGGAACCACTTGGGATGGGTCAGCGAGACGAGGCGCTGAACGACCCACCAGCGGAAGAAGACGGTGCCCCACAGCGGATAGCGGCCGGGCTTCATGCGCCCGAGGATCAGCCACTTGCCCGCAATGGCAATCAGGATCGTGGCGACGTTGATCAGCATGTAGATGCCGATCAGGGACGCGGCCTCGGCCAGGAAGCTCGCGTCGCCGTCGGTCAGCAGCATGTAGCTGATGAAGACGCCGAGCCACTGGAAGGTCATCAGCGCGAGGACGAAGGGCAGCACCGCGGCTTGCGCGAGGCCGCACAGGAATCGGCGGCGAAGCGGGGGCGGCTCGAAGCCGAGGTCGAGGGCCGCCTCGCTCGCGGCACCGCTGCGGTGGTCGATTGCCGCGCCGAGCGCCCGGAGCGTGCGGTGCCTGTACATGTCCTGCAGCGTGACGCCGGCGAGGCGCGGGGTCTGGCGCAGCACGGAGACGAATCGGGCGGCGAGCAGGGAATGGCCGCCGAGATCGGTGAAGAAGTCGGCCTCGAACGGCACGGTCTGCGGCGGCAGCACGGCGCGCGCCGCCTCGAGCAGCAACGCCTCGGTCGGGGTCCGAGCCGCTTCCTGGGCCTCGACGACGACCGGGGTCGTGAGCACGCGCGACTTCAGCGCCTTGCGGTCGGCCTTGCCGGAGGAGAGGCGCGGCAGGTCGCTCACGATCTCGTAGCGGGCCGGCACCATGTAGGGCGGCAGCTCGTCCCGGAGCGCCGCCCGCAGGGGCTTGGCGTCCAGCAGGGCCGCATCGGCGCCGCGCTCGGGGACGATGAAGGCGACCAGCTGGTCGAGGCCGTCGTCGGTCCGCAGCACCACGGTGCACTGCCCGACCCCCGGCCGGTGGGCGAGGCGCGCCTCGATCTCGCCGAGTTCCACCCGGAACCCGCGGATCTTGACCTGGTCGTCGATCCGCCCGCGGAAGCCGATCTTGCCGGAGCGTTCCATGACCACGGCATCGCCGGACCGGTAGAGCACGGGATCCCGGCCGCGCCCTCCAAAGGGGTTGGGCACGAACTTCTCGGCCGTGAGCGCATCGCGCTTGAGGTAGCCCCGGGCAACGCCGGGGCCGCCGATCAGCAGCTCGCCCTCGGCGCCGCGCGGCAGCAGGGCCAGGGTCTCGTCGACGACGTAGCAGGTGTAGTTGGCGATCGGGCGGCCGATCGTGACCGGCTCGCCGAGCCGGACCTCGTCGGCGGTGGCGACCACCGTCGCCTCGGTCGGCCCGTAGCTGTTGTAGATGCGGCGGCCCGGCCGGCACCAGCGCTGGGCGATGATGGGCGGGCAGGCCTCGCCGCCCAGGATGATCAGGCGCAGGGAGGGGATGTCCTGGGTGATCATGGCGAGCAGGGTCGGCACGGTGTCGAGCACCGTGATGCCCGCGCTCGTCATGAGATCAGGCAGCTTGTCGGCTTCGCCGAGCGTCGCGGCGCTCGCCACGAACAGCGAGGCGCCCATGAGATAGGGGATCCAGATTTCCTCCATCGACAGGTCGAAGGCGACGGAGGCGCCCTGGAAGACGACGTCGTCCGCCTCGATGCGGTAAAGCTCATTGGCCGCGCGGAGATAGTGGCAGATGTTCGCGTTCGAGATCACGATGCCCTTCGGCATCCCGGTCGAGCCCGACGTGTAGATGAGGTAGGCGGGATGGTCGGGGGTGGAGCCGAGCGCGCGCGCATCGACGGCCCGCATGTCCGCGGGGTCGACGAGGTCGGCCGCGACGACGACCGGGCAGGGCATGGCCGAGCCGGCCTCCGCGCGGAGGGCGTCGTCGCCGAGGAGCAGGACCGCCTCCGCGTCGCCGAGGCACGTCGCAATGCGGTCGACGGGCGCGTCGGCGTCGAAGGGCAGCCAGGCGGCCCCGGTCTTGGCGATGGCGATCTGCGCGATCAGGAGGTCCGGCCCGCGCGACATCCAGAGCCCGGCCACGTGGCCGGGCCGGAGCCCCGCGCGCAGCAGGCCGCGGGCGATGGCGGTCGCGGCCGCATCCACCTCGCGATAGGTCCAGCTCGCACCGGCGGTCCGGAGCGCGGTCGCCTCCGGGTGGCGCCGTACCGATTCGCCGAAGATCTCGGCGAGCGTCTCGTCCCGCAGGAAGCTGGCGTCCGCGGGGCCGAAGAGCCGGGCCGGTTCGGCCTCCTCGGGGGCTGCGATCGGGGTGCCCGGCGGGCGCACGGCCTCGGTCACCCCCTCGTCGGTTCGCATCAGTGGCATGCTCTTATCCGCACGGCGCCGGTCTGGTCCTGGCCGGACGATGCCGCGGTCCGCCGAAGGGCCGATCGGGCCGCCGACGTGATCGGGACGCCCGAGTCGCCGTGATCTCCTAGCATAGGAGCCCCAGCCATGCCGACCCCCG
>CAXUMV010000408.1:0-3402 GCA_964252065.1 uncultured Lichenihabitans sp. | reverse complement strand
GCAGGCCATGATCGAAAAGCTCAAGACGCAGAAGGGCATCCTGATCGAGCACGCGATCATCCCGGGCGCCAACCACTTCTTCGAGAACTGCGTCGATCCGCTGATCGCCGATGTCGGGGTCTATCTCGACAAGCGGCTCGGCAATCCGGAGCGCATCGCGACGCCGGCCCGCACCGAGCGCGCCTGAGGCGGACGCCGCCTCACGAGGCGGCCTGAAGCAGGCCGGCCGAAGGAGCGGGGCGCAGGATGCCCCCCGTCGTCGGGCGCGGCACGCCCGTCGTGGTCGGGAAGGTCAGCGGCAGCCCTTCGAGGCTGCGCACCGCGAGATAAGCGAAGGCCTGGGCTTCGACGGCGTCGCCGCTCCAGCCGCGCTCGTCGGCCGTGGTCACGGGGCACGCGAAGCGCCGGCCGAGCTCGGTCAGCAGCGTCGGATTGCGCGCCCCGCCCCCGCAGATCACCACGGCGTCCGGCGCAGTCGGCAGGCGCGGCACGATGCCCGCGATAGTGGCCGCCGTGAAGGCGGTCAGCGTCGCGGCCGCGTCCTCGGTGGACAGCGAGGCGACCGGCTCCAGCGAGAACGCGTTGCGATCCAGCGACTTGGGCGGCAGCTCCTCGAAGAACGGGTGAGCCATGAGGCGCGCCAGGACCCCGTCATCGACGGTGCCGCGGGCGGCGGTCGCGCCGGCCTCGTCGTAGGCCGCGCCGGTCCGCGCGGCCATCAGGTCGTCGAGGAGGGCGTTGCCGGGGCCCGTGTCGCAGGCGATGGGATCGCGGCTGGGCGCGACGAAGGTCACGTTGCCGACCCCGCCGATATTGACGACGAGCACCGGCCCGCCGATCGCCTCCGCCCGGACGAGCGCCTGGTGGTAGATCGGGACGAGCGGCGCGCCCTGCCCGCCCGCCGCGACGTCCGCGCCCCGCAGGTCGCACACGACGTCGAGGCCAAGCGCGCTCGCCAGCGCCGCGCCGTCGCCGATCTGCACGGTCAGCCCCCGCTCCGGGCGGTGGATCACGGTCTGGCCGTGGAATCCCACGACATCTACGCCGCGACGCTCGATCCGGTGTTCGGCCAGGAAGCGCTCGACGGCCTCGACATGCCGCCGCGTGACCATGCGCTCCGCCTCGGCCAGGGCACCGGGACGGGCGGACCGGTCCTCCAGCGCCACAGCGTCCGCCAGCGCCCGGCGCAGGAGCGCGCGGTCGGCCGCCGCATAGGGCGAGAAGCCGGTCGGGCCGAACCGCAGGACGTCGCGCCCGTCCGTCTCGATCAGCGCGCAATCCACCCCGTCCATGGAGGTGCCGCTCATCAGCCCGATCGCCCGCCGCACGCTGCCCGCCATCGCCTGCCCCTGCCGAATTCGTTCTGCGGAGGAGCGTATCACGATCGACCCTGAAGCGCCCAAATCTCCCCGGAGATACCCTTCTCCCGCCTGGCGGGAGAAGGTGGCCAAAGGCCGGATGAGGGGAGCCTCCGTCCGTGAGTCCCCTCATCCGCCCTGTCGGGCACCTTCTCCCGCCTGGGCGGGAGAAGGGGCTAATCTACTCGGGCGCGGGTTGCGGCGAGGACGGCGCGGCGGTCTTGCCGCCGTCCTGCAGGCCCTGCTGGGCGGCGTCGTCGATGGCCCCGAAGATCTTGCGCAGGAAGCCGGGCGCCAGCGCCGAGAGCGGGTTGAAGGCGAACACCGGCGCGCTCGCCGAGCCGGTGATGTGGTAGGTCAGCGCGAACAGCCCCTCGTGCGATCCGCCCCCGAGCAGCAGCCCGACGAGCGGGATCTGCGAGAACAGGTTGTTGAGCCCGTAGAGCGGCACCAGGGTGCCGTTGAGCGCGACCTTGTCGTGCCCGAAGTCGATGGCGCCCTCCACCGTCGCCCCGAGCTGGGGGCCGTACATCGAGCCCTGCCGCACGTCGATGCGGTTGCCGGTGCGCGTGAACTGCGCCTCGAGCTTGGTGAAGCCGACCGCCGAGGCATCGATCCGCGCGCCCGCGTTGCGGCTGCCGCTGGGGATGTCCTCCGAGGCGAGGCGCTTCAGCGAGGGGTCCTCGCGGATCGTGAAGTTGTGGATGACGGCCGAGCCGTCGATGCGGCCGCCGTCGCCGAAGCGGAGGGTGGAGTCGAGCGAGCCGCCGTCCATGCGCTTGTAGAGATCGAGGAAGGACAGCATCGCGCCCGCGTCCTTGGCCGCGATCACCATCACCGGCGCCCCGCCCTGCCCGGTGGTGCCGGCCGTGATGGGACCGCGGCCGAGCCGGCCGGACATCTGCAGCCGGCGAAGGTTGCTGCCGCGCTTGGCGAGCTTGAGGTCGACGGCGCTCATGGCCTGCGCATTCTGGCCGGTGACCAGGGTGGCACGGAGGTCGAGATCGAGGCTCTGGGAGGGCCCGTCGCCCGCGGCGGTCGCCTCGCCCGTGACGTAGCGGAGGAACGGCCGGGCATCGATGTTGGCGCCGCGCACCACCACCTTGAGTCCATCGCCGCCGCGGGCGATGTCGACGCGGGCGTCGTCGCCGGGCGACAGGCGCATCTGCGACAAGGCCGCCGAGACCAGGCCCCCGTTGCCGTCGAGCACCGCCGCGCCGCGGATCGCGGTGCTGCCGGCGTCGAACACGATGCCCTCGAGCTGGGTCCGGGTCTGCTCCTGGAGGACCGTGAAGGTCGCCTTGGAGGGACGGTCGGCGGCCTTCTTGAGGCCGGGGATCGGGGCGTCGAAGGCGCAGCGGGTGAAGTCCAGCGACACCGCGGCACGGTTCTTCTCGCCCGCTGTGAACGACGTCGTGATCTTGGCCGTCATCGTCCCCGTGATCGACTTGCCGAACCCGAAGCCCGCCTTCTGCCGCGCGGCATCGTCGAGGGCCATGACGATGCTGGCGTCGCTCGGGCCGCCGCCCGCGGGCTTCCTGACATCGATCGTCGCCGGGGCGCCGAACATGCTGCCCTCGCCCTTCGCCCGGATGCCGGCCCCATCGGCCGTCACGTCGAGGGTCGCGTTCTGCAGCCCTTCCTTGCCGATCAGCTTGCTGACCGAGAAGTCCCTCGCCTTGGCCGTAACGCCGATCCGGGTGCTCTCCTTCGGCACCCGGTCGCCGAACTTCAGGTTGACCGTGAGCCGGCCCTCGAAAGCCCCGGCCACCGAGGAGCTGTCGATCGGCAGGTTCGCGTAGGACTTCAGCGACTCCCGGGCCAGGAGGTCGGCGAGCGTGTCGATGGCGCCGGTCACCTTCAGCGCGATGACCCCCGGCGTCGGCTTGGGGTCGGTCGAGGCGATGGTCACGCTGCCCTCGGAGGCGCTCAGCCGATGGCCGGGCGAGACCTCCATCTCCGCCTTCGAGGCGGTGAGCGTGAAGGTGTCGCCGGTGATCCTGCCGACGGCGTCGAGGCCGCGCAGGGGCGGCACGCCGTCCAT
>CAXUMV010000407.1:0-3446 GCA_964252065.1 uncultured Lichenihabitans sp. | reverse complement strand
CGCAGCACTCGCTGCTGGTGGAGACGGCGGCCGGCGTGATCGCCCCCGACCTCGGGACCGCGGGCCGCCTCACCGTGCTTCTCCACGACGGCCCCGAATATGTGATCGGCGACCTGATTTCACCGTTCAAGACCGTGATGGACCACGCCTATCGCGCGGTCGAGCAGCGCCTGCTCGCTGCGATCCACAGCCGGTTCGGCCTGCCGGCGCCCGACCCCGACCTCCTGGCGCTGCTCAAGCAGGCGGACCGGATCGCAGCCTTCCTCGAAGCCACGCAGCTGGCGGGCTTTGTCCGGGAGGAGGCGATGCGCTTCTTCGGCGAGCCGCCGCCCGGGCTGGAGCGCGCCGTCGGCCGCCTGACGCCCTGGCGGGCCCCGGCGGCCGAGCGGGCCTTTCTGGCCCGCTTCGCGGCCCTGACCGAGGACGCCGCCTGAATGGCGTTCCTTGAGGTCTGCCCGCTATCGCGGCTGGCCGCCACCGCGGAGGCCTGCGGGGCCGGCAGCCTGATGACGCTGCTCTCGCCCGGCGGCGTGGAGGCGGAGCGGCCGGGCGGCGTTCCAGCGAGGCGGCATCTCGTCGTCGGGATGTCGGACATCGTCGCCGTCCGCGAGGGCTTCGTGCAGCCCGAGACCACCCATGTGGCCGAGATGCTGGCCTTCTTCCGGACGTGGGACCGGCGGGCGCCGCTGCTGATCCACTGCTACGCGGGCGTCAGCCGTTCCACGGCCGCGGCCTTCATCGGAGCCTGCGCGCTCCGGCCGGACATCCGCGAGAGCGTGCTGGCGGACCGGCTGCGCGCCGCCTCCCCCACCGCGACGCCCAATGTGAGGCTGGTCGCGCTCGCCGACACCCTGCTCGGCCGGGACGGCCGCATGGTGGAGGCGATCCAGGCCATCGGGCGAGGCGCGGAATGTTTCGAGGGCGAGCCGTTCGCCCTTCATCTCGACTGAATGCACCGGCATCGCGTCCGCCTGCCCCTGTGACATCGATGCGCCGATCGTCTATGCGGTCGGGATCGAAGGTCCGGCCGAGGCGCCGAGGAGGTCACATGATGTCGGACGACACGGCCGCGTCTTCGGCCGCCCCGGCTTCGAACGTCACGGCCCTGCCTTTCGAAAAGGCGATGGCGGAACTCGAGGCGATCGTCGGCCAGCTCGAAAAGGGCAGCGTTCCCCTCGAGGAGTCGATCGCCATCTACGAGCGCGGGGAGGCCCTCAAGGCCCATTGCGAGGGCCTGCTGCGGCGGGCCGAGATGCGGATCGAGAAGATCACGCTCGGCCCCGACGGCGCGCCCGCGGGGCTCGAGCCCCTCGACGTCGAAGAGCCCACAACCCTGCGGAGGTCCTGATGCCCAAGGCCTACATGCTGTCGATCTACCGCGCCGTGCTGGACCCCGGGAAGCTCGCCGCCTACGCCAAGCTCGCCGGCCCGGCGATCGAGGCCGGCGGCGGACGCATGCTGGCCCGCGGCACGGCCGTGCGGGCCATGGAGGCCGGGCTGCTCGAGCGCACGGTCGTCATCGAGTTCGACTCGCTCGACAAGGCGCTCGCGATCTACGACACGCCGGCCTACCGAGAGGCCCTCGCGGCGCTCGATGGCGGCGCGGACCGCGAGATCCGGATCGTCGAAGGGGTCTGAGGTTCTTGCGACGCCTAGCGTGCCCACCGTCTCACACGCCGCCCCCGACCCGTGAAAAATCCGCCACCGCCAGCGTGGTCTCGCGCAGGCCGTTGAGAAGCCGCAGGCGGTTGAGCCGGAGCGCCCCCTCGGCGGCATTGACCGTGACCTGATCGAAGAAGGCGTCGACGGCCGGGCGGAGCGCCGCCACGGCGCGCATGGCGGCCGCAAAATCGTCGCGGGCCACGGCCGCGGTGGCGGTCTCGCGCGCGCGGCCGAGCGCCTCGGCGAGCCCCTGTTCCTCGGGCTGGACCGCGAGGGCGGGATCGTAGGCCGCCGCGAAGGCGCCGGCCCCGTCCTTCTTCTCCTCCGCCCGCAGGATGTTGGTGGCCCGGCGCGTGCCGGCCAGCAGGTTCCGGCCGTCGGGGGTCTCGAGCAGGGCGCCGAGCGCCTCCACCCGCCGCACGATCATCAGCAGGTCGTCCTGGCCCGGCAGCGCGAACACCGCGTCGATGAGGTCGTGCCGCGCCCCCTTGTCCTTGAGATAGACCTTCAGCCGGTCGGCGAAGAAGGCGAGGAGATCGTCCGCGGGGGCACCCCCGTTCGGGCCGTCGCCGGCGAAGGCCGCCCGGTGGGCCGCGGCGGTCCGGCCGAGCGGCAGCCGCACGGCGTTCTCGATCAGGATGCGGATCACCCCCAGCGCGGCCCGGCGCAGCGCGTAGGGGTCCTTGGAGCCCGTCGGCTTCTCGTCGATGGCCCAGAAGCCCACCAGGGTGTCGAGCTTGTCGGCGAGCGCGACCGCGACCGACACGGGATCGCCCGGTACGCGGTCCGAGGGGCCCTGCGGCCTATAGTGCTCCTCGATGGCCGCGGCGACCGCGGCATCCTCCCCCTGCCGGGCCGCGTAGCTGCGCCCCACGAAGCCCTGCAGCTCGGGGAACTCGCCGACCATGGCCGAGACGAGGTCAGCCTTGGCGAGCCGCGCCGCCCGCCGGGCTTTCACCGGATCGGCCCCGACCAGCGGGGCGAGATCGGCCGCCAGCGCCTCCATGCGCCTGACCCGCTCGCCCTGCGTGCCGAGCTTTTCGTGGAACACGATGGCGTCGAGTTTCGGGACGCGGTCCTCCAGCGGCACGGCGAGATCGGTCTCCCAGAAGAAGCGGGCATCCGACAGGCGGGCGCGCACGACCCGCTCGTTGCCGGCGACGATCGCCGCGCCGTTGTCGGGCGCGACGATGTTGGCGGTCAGCACGAAGCGGTTGGCCAGCCCCGTCTCGCCCGGCCGGCGCACCACGAAGCATTTCTGGTTGACCCGGATGGTCGCGCGGATCACCTCGGGCGGGATGGCCAGGAACGCGTCCTCGAAGCGGCCCATCAGCACCACCGGCCACTCGACGAGCCCGGCCACCTCGGCCAGCAGCGCCTCGTCCTCGACGATCTCGAGGCCCTGCGCGAAGGCGAGGTCGCGGGCGTCGTGGGCGATGATCTGGCGCCGCCGCTCGGGGTCGAGCACCACCTTCGCCCGGGCGAGCGCCGGGACGTAGTCGTCGAACCGCCGCACCCGGAACGGGGCCGGCGCCATGAAGCGGTGGCCGCGCGTCGTCTCGCCCGCGGCGATGTCGCCCACCGTGAAGGGAACCAGCTCGGGTTCCTCGGTATCCGACCCGAAGGTGCACAGGATGGACTGCAGCGGGCGGACCCAGCGCAGGGCATCGCTCCGCACGGATGCCGCGCCCCAGCGCATCGACTTCGGCCAGGGGAAGCCCTGGATCAGCCCCGGCAGCAGCTCCGCCAGCACCGCGGGCGTGGCGCGGCCCGCCCGTTCGATC